>JAEXCG010000049.1 GCA_023402355.1 Bacillota bacterium
CCTGTGCAGAAGTACTGACATGGGCAAGCGCGTCAGCCTCCAGAAAAAACGTTTCCGTGCTGCTCTCGACCCCGCCACCTTTCTCTCTATCCTTTTGGGCTGATTTCAAATGCTGTTGCCCTGCGCAAAATCGGCAATCCCTTGACAAACGGAAGCGAAAAATGGTATCTTCTCTAACGATGAAAAAAGGGGGAATCCGTGATGTTTATCGGCATATGCGGCGCCAGCGGCAGCGGAAAGTCCACGCTTGCCCAGGAGATGGCGGCCATGGCGACCCGGGAAATCTGCATTATCAATCAGGACGCCTACTATCTGGATCACCCCGAAATGACGCTTGAGGAGCGCAAAAAGCTCAATTACGACGCCCCGGACATGTTCGATCACGACCTGCTCTATCACGATATGCAGACGCTGCTTTCGGGAAAGCCGATCACGCAAAGGCGATATGATTACGCGCGCTATCGGCGCGCGGATGCGAACGGGCTGCTGTTTCCGTGCGAGGTCGTAATTCTCGAGGGCATTCACGTTTTCTACGACGCACGCCTGCGGGATATGATGAACCTGAAGCTTTACATGCACGTAGAGCCGGATATCTGCCTGCTCCGCCGCATCAGCCGCGACATAAAGGAGCGGGGCCGCCATATCGACGGCATCTCCGAGCAGTATCTGGGAACGGTCAAGCCGATGTTCGACCGCTACATCCGCAACTACATCGAATACGCGGACGTCATCGTGGGCAAGGGCGGAAAAAACGCGAAGATCGCGGAAATACTGGCCGGATATATCAACAACGGCCTGCACCTGTAACATTAAAAAGAAACCGAAAGTCTGCTAAATCATTGCAGACTTTCGGTTTCTTATATGCTTTTTATATTTCCCGCTCCAGCATTTTAAAGATCTCCCGCTGCGCCTTGGCGGTCGGCAATTTCCCGAGCCAGATCTTCTGCGCCTCCGCCGCCTGATAAAACAGCATGCTGAAGCCCCCCACCGCCTTGATTTCATTCCGGGCGGCGTATTCGAGCAGCTTTGTCTGCGGCGGGTTGTAGACGGCGTCGAAGACCGCGGCGCAGCGCGCCACCACTTCCTCCTCTACGGGACTTACGCCGGTATGCGGATACATGCCGACAGGCGTGCAGTTGATGAGGATGTCGAACGCGCCCTTGATGTCCGTGAGCTCCGTGTAGGCGATACGGCTGTGACCGTCGGGCTGCGTATCCGCGAGTTCCGCGGCGAGCGCCTCTGCACGCTCCGGGCTGCGCGCGGCGAACGTCACCCGCCCGCCGCGGCGCAGGATTTCATAACCCGCTACGCGCGCCGTACCGCCGTTTCCCAAGATCAGCACGTCGGCCCGATCGGTATCGACCCAGGCCTCCTGCAGGGCGCGCATCATGCCGAGCCCATCGGTGATATGGCCGGTGAGCAGTCCCTTGTCGCTGATGGAGACCGTGTTTACCGCGCCGCAGGCGGAGGCGGCCGCGTCGAGCTCGTCCAGAAAAGGAAGGATGGCTTCCTTGTAGGGAATCGTCACATTAAATCCTGAAAAGCTCTGTCGAAGGACGTCCACAGCGGACGGAAGCGCTTCCCCGGAGACCGGAAGCGGAATGTAGACCGCATTGAGCGCACGAGCGTCGAAGAGGGAGTTATGAATCTGCGGCGACCAGGTGTGCGGCAGCGAGCCGCCGAGCAGCGCGAACTTGAGCGTCGCGGCGTCGATACGAAGGTTTAAAGCTGGCATGCATCCTCCGTCAGGCGCGGATCGACGCGCCGTATTCCTTTTCGCAGACAGATAGAATCTTCGTCATCACCGCGTTTACGTCTTCGTCTACGAGCGTGCGGTCCGGGCTGCGGAAGATCAGCGAGAAAGCGACGGACTTCTTGCCGGCGAGCATCTGCGCGCCGCGATAGATGTCGAACATCTCCGCGCTTTCCATAAGCGCTCCGCCCGCCTTGCGAATGGAGGCGAGCACCGTGCCGACGGGCACCGACTCGTCCATCACCAGCGCCAGGTCGCGCGTGACCGCCGGGAAACGCGGCAGCGGCTTGACCTCGCCCATGGGCTTTTGCAGCGCGTCGAGCGTCCGCAGGTCGACCTCCGCGATCAACGCGCGGCGCGTCATGTCGAAGGCCTCGAGCACGTCGGGATGTACCTCGCCGATGCGGGCGACCACAGCGCCCTGCGCCCGCAGGATCGCTGCCCGGCCTGGATGGTGATACGGCTCGGCAGCGGGCTCAATTTCGCAGGAAATTCCAAACTGACGGAGCAGCTCGGTCACGTCGTTCCGCACCGCGTAGAAGTCGACCTGCGGTCCGTATGCGCCGATGGACAGCATCCAATGCTCGTCGGGCAGCCCTTCCTCTGAGCGCGCGTTCGCATCGAAGACGGGGGCGACTTCATACAGCATGGCCCGCTCGTTGCCTCTGTTCTGGTTGAGCGCAAGCGTCTGCAGCATGGAGGGCACGAGGGTGGAGCGCATGACGCTCGTATCCTCGCCCAGCGGGTTGAGAAGCCGAAGCTGTTCACGGCGCGGATCGTCCTCGGCAAGCCCCAGCTTGTCCAGCAGCTTCGGGCTTACGAAGGAGAAGTTTTTGATCTCGTACATGCCGAGCCCCGTGAGAATGCGGCCCAGCTTGTCGGTGAGCTGCATGCGCGGGCTGCGTCCGCCCGGCGTCGTCTGGCCGCGCAGGAGCGTCGCACTCAGATGCTCAAACCCGTAGATGCGGAGCACCTCTTCGGAAATATCCGCCTCCAGCTCGACGTCTTCCCGGAAATTCGGCACCGTCACGATCATTCGGTCGCCGGACAGCTCCACGCCGAACTCGAGGGACTCCAGAATTTCCTTCATTTTTTCGCCGGGCACGTCGACGCTGATGCGTTTGCAGATGCGGCGCACGGAGGTTTCGATGACCCTCGTGGGCACGGGGTCCGGATAGACGTCCACCACGTCCTCGACGACGTCGCCCGCGTCCAGCAGCTCGACCAGCTGACAGGCGCGGTCGATCGCTTCGCGTGCGGTCGCCGGGCACACGCCCTTTTCAAAACGGCCCGACGCCTCGGTGCGCAGGCCCAGCGCGCGCGAGGTCACGCGGATGTTGGCGTGCTCGAACGCGGCGGACTCGAACATGACCGTCTGTGTCCCCTCTACGATCTCGGATTCCTCGCCGCCCATGACGCCCGCGATACCCGTCGCGCGCTCCTGGTCGGCGATGACCAGCATGTCGGGGGTCAGCGCGCGTTCCTTGCCGTCGAGCGTTACGATCGTTTCGCCCTCGTGGGCGCGGCGCACGACGATGTGCCCATCCCGCACCTTCGACAGGTCGAAGGCGTGCATCGGGTGCCCCGTTTCGAGCATGACGTAGTTGGTAATGTCCACGATGTTGTTGATCGAGCGCACGCCGCATCCGTGCAGCGCCTTGCGCAGCCACATCGGCGAGGGAGCGACGCGCACGTTCTTGACCACGCGCGCCACGTAGCGCGGGCAAAGGTCGGTATCCCGCACCTCGATGTGTACGTAATCCGCCATCCTGCCCGGAACGCCCTGCACCTTTACCTCAGGCTTGCGGAACGCGGTGCCGAGCGTGACCGCCGTTTCACGGGCGACGCCCCAGACGCACTGGCAGTCCGGTCGGTTGGCGAGGATTTCAAAGTCCACGACCTGGTCGTCGATGCCGAGGATCGGGCGAACGTCCGCGCCCAGAGGATGCTCCTCGTTGAAGATGAGGATGCCCTCGTCCCCGACGGAGGGATAAAGATCGACCGGTACGTCCAGTTCAGGGCCGGAGCAGAGCATGCCGTAGGACTCGACGCCGCGCAGCTTGCCTTTCTTGATGTGCTTGCCGCCCGGCAGCACCGCGCCGCACTTGGCGACGGGCACCAGCGCGCCCTCGAAGACGTTCGGCGCGCCCGTGACGATTTGCAGCACCTCGTCCCCCACGTCCACCTGGCAGATGACCATGTGATCCGAGTTTTCATGCTTGACGACGGAGAGAATACGGCCCACGACGACGTTCTGCACCTGCTCGCCCATGTCCTCGATGCCTTCGACGCCGGTGCCGTGCATGATCATCCGGTCTTCATATTCCTGAGCCGACACGGGAACGTCGGCGTATTGTTTCAGCCATTGCATCGGTACTTTCATGATGATTCCCCCTGCTCTTCTTAGTCCGCGCGCAGCTGCGAGAGGAAACGCAAATCTCCCTCGTAGAGCATGCGCATATCCGTGATGCCATAGCGCAGCATCGCGATGCGCTCCATGCCGACGCCGAATGCGAAGCCGCTGTACTTCGTGCTGTCGATGCCGCACATTTCAAGCACCTTTGGGTTGACCATGCCGGACCCCAGCACTTCGATCCAGCCCGTGCCCTTGCAGACGCGGCAGCCCTTGCCATGGCAGGCGACGCAGGTCAGGTCGACCTCCGCAGAGGGCTCCGTGAACGGGAAGAAGGACGGGCGGAAGCGCGTCTTGATGTCGTCGCCGTACAGCCGCTTTGCGAAGGCGTCCAGCGTTCCCTTGAGATCGGCCATCGTGACGTCCTCGTCCACGACGAGCCCTTCCATCTGATGGAAGACCGGCGAATGCGTAGCGTCCACCTCGTCCGCCCGGTACACGCGGCCCGGGCAGATTACCCGGATGGGCGGCTTGCGCGTCGTCATGGTGCGCGCCTGCACCGGGGAGGTGTGGGTGCGCAGGAGCACGTTGTCGTCGAAGTAGAAGGTATCCTGCGCGTCGCGCGCGGGGTGGTTCTTGGGGATGTTCATGAGCTCGAAGTTGAAGTGATCCAGCTCCACCTCCGGGCCATCGACGACCTCAAAGCCCATGCCGGTGAACACATCGACGACCTCGTCGATGACGAGGGATACCGGATGCTGGCAGCCCTGACGCGGCGCGGGCGTAGGCAGCGTGACGTCCAGCGTCTCCGCGCACAGCTTCGCTTCCTTTTCGGAAGCCTGAATTTTCTGGGCCATTTCATCCAGCCGCGCGGTCATGTCCTCGCGCGCCTTGTTGATGAGCTGGCCCATCGCCGGGCGTTCTTCGGCGGACAACTGCCCCATGGAGCGCAAAATCTGCGTGAGGCTTCCCTTTTTGCCGAGCACCTTCAGGCGCAGCGATTCCAGCGCGCCGGAATCCTGAATCTGCTGCAGCTGGTCTTTCAGCTCGTTCTGAATCTGCTGCAGCTGGTCGTGCATATTCATAGATATCCTCCTTTTGGATTGAAAATCACATCAAAAAAGCCCTCGTCCGCATAGGGACGAGAGCTGATGCAGCTTCGTGGTACCACCCAACTTCACCTCGCGCAGGAACCTGCGTTAAGGCCTCGCGCGGATAACGGCCGCTGTTCCGGCTTTGCCTATCATTGCTTTCAGCAAAGCAGCTCCGGAGTGAATTTCCCGCATCGGACACAGGCGGCTTTCAGCCAAGACCACCCTCTCTGCGTGACGCGATATGCGCGGGCGTTGTCTCCTTCAACGCTTTTAATTTTTGACATTATACCATTCAAAATGCTAAAAATCAAGCCCTTTTTAATGGAGCGTGTGATCGTGTTCACAACAGCCGTCGCCCTGCTCGCAGTCGCATTCTCCGCAATCGCAAGAGCAATCGTCCGAAACGCTGTCCATCGCTTCCCTGAGCGTATAGGCGACGTACTTTTCAAAGACCGATTCGACCTCTTCCGGGTCGTCCGGCACGACGTATTCGTCCAGCCCATCCGCCGTCTTTTCCACGCGCAGGAAGAGAAGCTCGTCCTCCTGCTGCGCGTTTTGGGGCTCCAGCTCACTTAAGACGACATACGTTTTGCAGGATACCTCCATCGCCATCACGTAGCGAAATTGAAAGGTTCGGCCGCTTTGATCGGTGAGCTCGACGATCGTGGGATCCAACGGTTCGTTCATATGCGTCCCACCCGCCTCACGCCTGCGGCTCGTCGTCCAGAACGTCCGCTTCGCTGAGCTTGACAAACTTGTCGAATACGGCCTGAAGCGTCTTTTCGTCTTCCACCGTGACGTAGCAATCCTCGCCCTGCTCGTCCTTGTCGATCTTGAGGATGAACACCTCGTCCTCGTCCGTATCGGGGGTCGCCTCCAGCGCGGTGAGCATCACGTACAGATCGTCCTCGTATTCCAGCGTCATCAGATGCTCGAAATGCACGCTTTCGCCGTCCTCATCGATGAGCTCGATGATGTCGTCCTCTTCCATTTCTTCTTCCGCTTCCGCACCTTCGAGCTTTTCCATATCGTCCATTTTTGTTTCCTCACTTTTCTGAATGTAATGTAATATGCTTCAAACCACCGGCATCGAGAAATGCCTGTAGGATGATCACCGCCGCGACCATGTCGACCTTCTGCTTGCGCTTGTCTCTGCGCATGTCGGCTTCCAAGAGAGCGCGTTCGGCGCTTACCGTCGTCATGCGCTCGTCCTGATAGTGCACGGTCAGGCCCGCCGCCTCTAACTGCGCGGCAAAGTCGCGCACGCGCTCCGCCTGACCGCCGACGCTGCCGTCCATGTTGCGCGGCAGGCCGCAAAGGAACTGATTGGTTTCGTACGCAGCCGCCAGCTCTTTAAAATGACGAACGTCCGGCCCGTAGCCGACGCGCGTGTAGGTTTCCACCGGCTGCGCGGTCATGCCGAGCAGGTCGCTCACGGCAACGCCGATTCGCCGGTCCCCCACGTCCAGACACAGGATGCGCAAGCGCATGCCTCCTTTACTTCGCGTTGTGTTCGATGTAGGAGCGAACCAGCTCCTCCATCAATTCATCGCGCTCAATCCGGCATACGAGGGAACGCGCGCTCTGATAACTCGTAATATAAGTTGGATCGCCGCTCATCAAATAGCCGACGATCTGCGTGATCGGATCGTATCCCTTCGCACGCAGCGCATCGTATACGCGCATCAAGATCGAATGCGCGTCGTCCGCGGCTTCGCCTACCGCGCGAAAATACCGCGTCTCGTTTTCAAAACGATCTGCCATGCGAATTCGCCCCGCTTTCTGTGCTATATGGTGGTATTATACCGGCTTCTACAGGAAAAGGCAAGAATACAGGGAAAATAGATTTTAAAATTTTGATGTATTCATCCGGGATAATAGCGCACGGCATGCAGAAAGCCGCGCGCGGCGAGAAAAGCCGGCAGGGCCAGCAGCATGCCCCGGATGCCCGCGACGCTGCTTCCGAGGGTCAGCAGGAGGATGACGGCGACAGGATGCACGCCGGTGCTCGAACCCATGATGCGCGGGCTCAGGAGGTTTGCCTCCACCTGCTGAACGAGCACGACCGCGAGCAGCGCAAGCAGCATGTGCTGAAAGCCCATGTCCACGGAGAACAGCAGCACCGGAATCGTGCCGAGCACAGGGCCGTAGTAGGGAATGATGTCCAGAACGCCCATCGCGAGCCCCAGCAGCAGGTAATACGGCACCCGCAGCAGCCAAAGCAGGAAGGCGGTCATCACCCCCACGAACAGGCTGACCGTAAACTGCCCCTTTACGTATTGAAAGAGCTCCCGCTTCATCTGAGACGTCGCGGCGAGTACGCGCTTTCTGAAACGGAGCGGAATGCACATGGAGAGCCTGTAGCCAAAGGCCTCGCGGTCCTTTAAGAAGTAGATGGCCAGCACGAGCGCGATCAGCATGCGAGACAGGCCGTCCATCAAAGCGCCTGTCTGATGCCAGGCGCTTTGGGCAAGCTGCGCGCCGATGCCGGACAGGCGCTGCGCGATCAACTGACCGCCGCCGGAAAGCTGGAGGCCATAGCCGCTCAAAAACGCCTGGCCGCGTTCGATGAGCTGCTGAACGCCCTGCAAAATCTGCGGCATCTGGGCGGTCAGCGCGACGGACTGCGCGATGACCGGCGGCAGCAGCAGCGCGATCAGGGTGACGATCAAAAGAAAGGAGGAGAGGATCGAAAGCGCGACGGCCCATCCTCTATGCATGAAACCCTCAAACACGGCGCACAGCGGGCTCAGAAGCGCAGCCCATGCGATCCCCCAGAGCACCGTCTTGATGACGCTGCGCGTCGGCGGATAGAGGACGAGCAGCAGCAAACCGGCCGCGGCCCCCGTAAAGACGAGGATCGATCGCGCTCTTTTCGTCATGACGTTCCCTCCTTTCAAAAAAGAGAAGGCGGATACCCCCGCCTTCTCTCCCGTGCTTCGACGCCGCCTCAGCGATCCCATAGATCCATCATTTGCTTTTTGATCTGCGCGCTTCCCTTGTCCAGCATTCGCTTCATCTTACGTCCCTGCGGCATCATCATCAGCCCCGCGCCCATGGCAAGGCCGAGGACGCTGCCTGCCGCCATCCCCCGAAACGTCGACATCCGCATCCCGCATCCTCCTCTCGCTGCGTTCAAGGTTCTCCAGCGAGAACCACGGTACGACGATGTCCCCGCTGGCAGAATCCAGCGTAAAGTCCTGCATCCATCTGCGGCCATAGAGCATGTCGTCGATCAGCCCAAATGAAACCTCGATCGCGTCCACGAAGAGCGTCCGTTCGTTCAGCCGGATATCGGTCGCCCACCCGACGCGCAGGCCGCCGGTATCTCGAACCCGGCCCGGCCTGCAAAAGACGGGGGGACGTTCCCTGGGCTTAATGTCGACCATGACGCTCATATCCCCCAGCAGGGTGATGTGCTCACGGGAAATAAACCTTGGGCTGTGCAAGCCGCCCTGCACGACGATCCCCGCAAGCGTATGTCCATCCCTGCCCAGCGGCACCGAAAGCACATTTCCGACCCTTTGCGCGTTATGAATGACTGGAAGACCGATCAGACGATTGGCACGCGTCATTGCCGCTTCCTCCTGCATCGCTTTACGTTGCTATTGTGGCCCGCTTTTAAGCGCGCATGCTAGGAGAAGATTTGCAGATCGCAATTACCGCAGCCTTTGCAGGACGCTTAAAAAGTCGTCCGGGATGGGCGCGCAGAATTCCATGATTTTACCGCTCGTCGGGTGCGCGATGCGCAGGGTGTGCGCGTGCAGCATCAGCCGGGACGCCTTGACGGCCGGATGCTTCGCGCCGTAAATCGCATCTCCCAGCAGCGGATGGCCGATATGCTGCATGTGCACCCGAATCTGATGCGTCCGGCCCGTGAGCAAATGCACGTCCAGATAGGACGCACCCTTCAGCGCTTCGATCACGCGATACTCCGTATGGGATTCGCGTCCGCCCGCGACGACCGCCATGCGCTTCCTGTCCACCGGATGACGCGCGATCGGCGCGTCAATTCGTCCGCTTTCCTGGGAAAAACGGCCCGACGCGACGGCAAGGTAGTGCTTTTCCATCGTCCGCGCCTTAAACTGCTCGCACAGGGAAAGGTGAGCCCTGTCGTTTTTCGCGACGATGAGCAGCCCAGAGGTATCCTTGTCCAGACGGTGCACGATG
>JAEXCG010000101.1 GCA_023402355.1 Bacillota bacterium
GGGCGTGACCATCTTCCTGGCCGTCATGATCATCCTGATGAATTTCATCGCCGACGTGCTCTATAAGGTGATGGATCCCCGAATCAATCTATCCTGACGAGGTGACGACGATGGAAAACAAACACGAACTCAAGAAGAGCTTCCTATCTTTTCAGGTCGACCCCAAGAAGTTCGAGGCGGCGACGGACGCGGAAAAGGCCCAGCAGGTCACGCAGCGGGAGTCCGTCTCCTTCCTGCGGGACGCCATGCGCAGGCTCAGGCGCAACAAGATGGCGATGGTCTGCCTGTGGCTGCTCGTCGTCATCACGCTGGTCGCGATCTTCGTGCCCTACTTCTATCCCTATACCTACACGCAGCAGGACGTCACCGCCAAGCATCTGGGCCCCTTTGAGTATTCCAAGAAGGAGCAGGCGCGCATCGACCAGGGAGAAAAGGTCTTCCCGCACGTCATGGGGACGGACAACCTGGGGCGCGATTACTGCATCCGCGTCATCTACGGCACGCGCATCTCGCTGATGGTCGGGTTCGTCTCCGCCCTGATCGTCATCCTCATCGGCATCGTCTACGGCTCCATATCGGGCTACTTCGGCGGCAAGGTAGACATGATCATGATGCGCATCGTCGACATCATCTACTCCCTGCCGGACGTGCTGATCGTCATTCTGCTGTCGGTCGCGATCAAGGATATCATCAGCACCTCGAAAAACAGCCTCATCATCCGGCTGGGGCCCGGCATGATCTCGATCTTCATCGTCTTCGGCCTGCTGTACTGGGTGGGCATGGCGCGCCAGGTGCGCGGGCAGGTGCTCTCCATCAAGGAGCAGGAGTACGTGCTCGCCGCCAAGGCCACCGGCGCCAGCGCCGCGCACATCATCCGCAAGCACATGCTGCCCAACTGCGTGTCGGTCATCATCATCACGGCGGCCATGCAGATCCCCTCCGCCATCTTTACGGAATCCTTCCTCTCCTTCGTCGGCATGGGCGTCTCCATGCCGATGCCCTCGCTGGGCTCCCTGGCCTCGGACGCGCGCAGCGGTCTGGTCTCCTATCCGTACCTGCTGCTGTTCCCGGCGATGTCCATCTTCCTGATCGTGCTATCGTTTAACCTGCTGGGTAACGGCCTGCGCGACGCCTTCGACCCCAAGCTTCGTTCGTAAAGGAGGGCGCAATCCATGGCAATGCTAGAAGTGCGCGACCTGCACACCTCGTTCTTCACGCCCGCGGGCGAGGTGAAGGCCGTCAACGGCGTGTCCTTTAACCTGGACGGGGGCAAGGTGCTGGGCATCGTGGGCGAGTCCGGCTCGGGCAAGAGCGTGACCGCCTACTCCATCCTGCAAATCCTCACGCATCCGGGCCGCATCGTGAGCGGCAGCATCCGCTTTAAGGGGCAGGAGCTGGTCGGCGCGGACGAAAACACCCTGCGCAAGATTCGCGGCAACAAGATTTCGATCATTTTTCAGGATCCGATGACCTCGCTCAACCCGGTCTACACCATCGGCAACCAGCTCGAGGAGACGATTCGCCTGCATACCGACAGAAATGCGGCGCAGGCGCGCGAACGCGCCGGGGAGATGCTGGCGCTGGTGGGCATAAGCGAGCCGGAAAAGCGCCTGAAGCAGTACCCCTACGAGCTTTCGGGCGGCATGCGCCAGCGCGTGATGATCGCTATGGCGCTGTGCTGCGAGCCCGACATCCTGATCGCCGACGAGCCGACGACCGCGTTGGACGTGACCATTCAGGCGCAGATTCTGGAGCTCATGCAGAGCCTTCAAAAGAAGCTGGGCATGGCGATCATCATGATTACGCACGACCTGGGCGTCATCGCCGGCATGTGCGACGAGGTCATCATCATGTACGCGGGCAGCGTCTGCGAGCGGGGAACCTCGGACAACATCTTTTACCGTCCCCGGCACGAGTACACGAAGGGCCTGCTTCGCTCCATCCCCAACATCGACAGCGACGACAAGGAACGCCTGGTGCCGATCTCCGGCACGCCGATCGACCTCCTGCGGCTGCCGAGCGGCTGTCCGTTTGCGCCGCGCTGCGAGCGCGCGATGAAGGTCTGCCTGGAAGGGCGGGCCAGGGAGGTCTTCGTGGGGCGGGATCACCTGTCCGCCTGCTGGATGAACGTCCGCGAGGGCATGGCGCGAAACGCCATCGAGTACGACGACGCGGGCGACATCCTGCGCATCAATTTGGACGGAGGGGACGGAAAATGAGCGAAGAGAACAGGACGCTCGTGGACGTGCGGCATCTGAAGCAGCATTTTCCGATCACCACGGGCTTCATGAAGACCACGATGCTCAAGGCCGTGGACGACGTCAGCTTTTCCATCGCCCGGGGCGAGACGCTCGGGCTGGTGGGCGAATCCGGCTGCGGCAAGACGACCGTGGGCCGCACCCTGCTGCAGCTCTACAAGCCCACGGACGGCGAGGTGTGGTTCGACGGCAAGAAGGTGGACAGGACCACCGTGGCGGAGTTTCACCGCCGGGCGCAGATGGTCTTTCAGGACCCGTATTCTTCCTTGAACCCGCGCATGACGGTGGGCGACATCGTGGCGGAGCCCATCGACGTGCACAGGCTTTGCAGGACGCGTAAGGAGCGCGCGGAGCGCGTCTTCGAGCTGCTTGCCACGGTCGGCATCTCCGGCGAGCAGGCCACCCGCTACGCGCACGAGTTTTCCGGCGGCCAGCGCCAGCGCATCGGCATCGCCCGCGCGCTGGCCTCCAACCCGGAGTTCATCGTCTGCGACGAGCCGGTCAGCGCCCTGGATGTGTCGATTCAGGCGCAGGTCATCAACATGCTGGAGGACCTGCAGGCGCAGATGGGCCTCAGCTACCTGTTCATCGCGCACGACCTGTCGGTCGTCAAGCATATATCCAATCGCATCGCCGTGATGTACCTGGGCAAGATCGTGGAAATCGCCGACTCCGCCGAGCTGTACCACCACGCGGTGCATCCGTACACCGTCTCGCTGCTCTCGGCGGTGCCGGTGCCCGACCCCGAAAAGGCGCGCGCGTCGCAGCGCATCGTCCTGGAGGGCGACGTGCCCAGCCCCATGAAGCTGCCCTCCGGCTGTGCGTTCCGCACGCGCTGCCGCTTTGCCACCGAGCGCTGCGCAAAGGAGTGCCCGGCCCTGCGCGAGGTCGCGCCGGGTCACCGCGCCGCCTGCCACAACGTCTGACGGTTGTTTCGTCCGGGGTTTACCGGCGTTGCAATAAAACCATAATTCTGAAGGAGGAACAGTCTATGAAGAAGCTACTTGCTCTGGTCCTGTCGCTGGTGATGGTTCTCGCCTGCGGCGCGGCCGCGTCCGCTGACGGGGAAATCGTCAACGTCATGTACGGCGGCGGCACGCCCGAAACACTGGATCCCGCGCTGAACTCTGCTTCGACCGGTTCCAACACGATCCGCCTCGCATTCTGCGGCCTGATGGGCACGCAGGTCGTCGACGGCGTCGCGTCCAAGGCGCCGGAAATGGCGGAGAGCTACGAGATCTCCGAGGACGGTCTGGTGTACACCTTTAAGCTCCGCGAAGGCCTGAAGTGGTCCGACGGCTCCGACTTCTTTGCCAGCGATTTCGTGAAGAGCTGGAACCGCGCCGCCGACCCGGCGCTGGGCGCCGACTACGGCTTCCTGTTCGATTACATCGCCAGGAACGAGGACGGGACGCTGAACGTGGTCGCGGACGACGAGGCGCGCACGCTGGTCGTCACCCTCGTCAACCCCTGCGCGTACTTCCTCGAGCTGTGCGGCTTTACCACCTACTACCCGGTCAAGGTGGAGCTGGCGGACAACGAGGGTGCCTGGGCGACCGATCCCGCCAAGTACATCGGCACCGGCCCGTTCCGCATGACCAGCTTCGCGGTGGACGACGTCGCGAAGTTTGAGAAGAACGAGTACTACTGGAACGCCGAGAACGTCAAGCTGGGCGGCGTGAACGCCTACCTGGCCGAGGACAGCGTCGCCATTCTGGCGGCCTACGAATCGGACGCCGTCTCCTTCATCGAGAGCATGGACCCGGCGGAATTTGACCGCCTGGACGCCACCTACCCCGGCGAGCTGGTGAAGGCCGACCAGTTGGGCACCTACTACGTGCTGTTCAACGTCCACAAGGACCTGTCCCCGGAGGGCAAGGCGCTGACCGTGCAGGAGCAGTCCCGCGCGCGCTACGCGCTGGGCCTCATGGTCAACAGGCAGGACGAGGTCGACTACGTGACCATGGGCGGCGAGCAGGCTGCGACCGGCTTCTTCCCCACCAGCACGAAGGACGGCCTGAATGAGGACGTCCGCGCGGCCGAGGGCTACGGCGCCTGGTACACCGGCACCGCGACCCCCTCCGCCGAGAACCCCGCCTACACCGCCGACATGGTGGAGGCCATCAAGATTCTGATGGACCTGGGCTACTCCTACACCGGCACCATCGAGGGCGGCGACGTAAAGTTTACCGACGTGCCCGGCTTTGAATTCTCCTTCAACCAGAACGCCACCAACTCCGCGATCGTGCAGTACATCCAGGAGACGTGGAACAGCGTCGGCATCACGGCGACGATCAACACCGAAGCCTGGGCGACCCTGCAGATCAAGCTGGGCGACGGCGACGCGGAAGCCTCCCGCATGGGTTGGGTCGCGGACTTCAACGACTGCGTGAACTTCCTCGAAATCTTCATCAGCAACTCCGGCAACAACTACCCGCGCCTGGGTCAGGACGTGGGCGACTACACCCGCTACACCGAGAACACGAAGGACGCGGGCCTGGGCGCTTACTGGGGCCTGGAGGGCAACCAGACCTGGGCGGAGTGCTACGACGCGCTGGTCAACGAGATCAAGGCGGAGATCGACCCCGCCGTGCGCGCCGCCAAGTGCGCGGAAGCTGAAAAGATTCTGATGGCCACCGGCGCCGTCGCTCCGATGCACTTCTACAAGAACCCCTACATGGCCAAGCCCAACGTCAAGAACCTCGCGGTTCTGCCGACGGGCGACGTCATCTGGAACTACGTGTCCATCGAGTAAGCAATCGAGTAAGTAAACCAAAGCGGCGCCGTTGCAGGATTTTCCTGTAACGGCGCCGCTTGCGTCGACAGGCGGGCCGCCTGTCTTTTGTTTTATCGGGAAACGCGCGGGGCGGTTGTCGGCGCAAGGCGGCGGCCGGATTCTGCACGCCGCCTTACGCGCCCGTGACGGGCACGATCATGCGGGCGTAGTGGATGGCCCTCGCCTCCCCGTCCACGTAGCTCAAAAGCTGCGCGGTGAACAGGTCGTCACCGGCCTGCAGCCCGTTCGCGTCGAGATAGCGCTGGATCAGGGCGAGCAGACCCCGCACGTCAAAGGCGCCGTTTTCCAGGCGAAACAGGCAGCTCACCGCCCGGCCCGCATCGATGCGGCGGAAACGGCTGCGGTCGATTTCGAGCACCCCGGCGTCCCGCTCAAAGAGAAGGATGCCCTTGCTGATCTCGCAGGAGGCGCCCGCGAGCGCTTCCTTTTTTACCAGGGTGGTAAACGACGTGAGCGGAAGCTGGCAGATGAGCTCCGTGAGCAGCGGCTCCTGGGGCAGCCGCGCCCACATCGCCTCGATCGATGGGTATTCGAGGACGTAGACCGCCCCCATGTTCACGGGCCGCGGCGCGCGCAGGAGCTCCGGCGCGTCCCGCAATGTCCCAAGCGTATCCTGCATGTGCGAGAGGATATGCTCGCGGTAGGCGATTTCCCGCCGCGCCTCCTCGATCTTGCCCTCGAAGAGCCCCTCAAGCGCCTCCTCGTCGATACAGGAATAGACGCTGTGGATTTCGTCGAGCGAAAAGCTCTGATTCTTCAGACGCTTGATGTTGGCGATGCGCTGAATGTCCGTCCGCTCGAACACGCGGTAGCCCCGATCGCCCTCCCGCTGCGGGTGAAGGAGCCCTTTTTTCTCGTAGAAGCGCAGCGCTTCGTCGCTCAGTTCAAAGGCCTTGGAAAGCGTGCCGATGGAGATTCTCATACACACCATCCTGATAAAATTTTCGCAAGGTAAAGGACGTATGGGCTTGACTGTCAAGCCGCTTGACAGCTTATACTGTCAATGTACAGGAAGATTGCCCGGAAATCAAGCCTTTTGTGTGCAAAAAGGTGAAGAAACACCAGATGCCTTGTGAAGCGGGTAGCAAACCCGCGCGGATGTGTCACTGTGCGCGCGTTGCGCATGGCATAAGGACCCAATGCTTGAGGAGGAGAGAACATCATGAAGAAAATGCTCACCCTGCTGCTCGTGCTGGCGCTCGCGCTGGCGCTGGCGATGCCCGCCGGCGCGGACTGGGTACGCCCGGCCGGCACGGTCGAAACCTGGGACGAGGAAGCCGACTTTGTCATCGTCGGCTTTGGCCTTGCGGGCGCGGCGGCGGCCGTCGAGGCGCACGACATCGACCCGAACGCCAAGGTCGTGGTGCTGGAAAAGATGCCGGAATCGCTCGCGGGCGGCAACTCCATCGCTTCCGGCCAGACCTTCATCGTGCCGTCCGAGGCGGCGGTCGCGGACTTTAAGCTGTACTTGCAGGCCTGCAACGAGCCCAACGCCATTCCGGACGAATACCTGAACTGGCTGGTGAACGGCTTTGCCACGCAGCTTCCCTGGATCGAGGGCGTCGCGGAGAGCGCGGGCTACGAGGCGGGCTACGTCGGCGGCGGCGAGCTCAAGTGGGGCAGCATGGTGCTGGAGTTCGATTCCTTCCCGGGCTCGAGCTTTGACGGCGCCAGCGCGCACCTGCGCAAGAAGAACTCCGGCGCGTTTGAGAACGGCGGCGTGTGGCGCTGCTTTGCCGAGGCCGCGAAGGCCCGCAACATCGAGGTGCGCTACGAGAACCCGGCCGTTTCGCTCGTGCAGGACCCGGTGACCCGCGAGGTCAGCGGCGTCGTGGCGACGGATTCCGAGGGCAAGGAATACACCATCAAGAGCGCGAAGGGCGTGCTGCTCGCCTGCGGCGGCTACGAGAACAACCTGGAGATGCAGCGCGACTTCCACGGCATGGACGAGGTCTACACCGCCGGCACGCCGGGCAACACGGGCGACGGCATCAAGATGCTGATGGAGGCGGGCGCGAAGATCTGGCACATGAAGAACCAGACGCAGTCCGGCGGCTTCTGGCTGGGCATCAAGGTGCCGGAGCACGAAGCGACATTCATGCGCAACTTCTCCATGGCGGGCAACTCCTGGATCGAGGTCGATTCGGACAACAACCGCTTCTACAACGAGGCGTACGGCTACCACCGCCAGCACATGAAGTACATGGAGTACGGCCGCTACGTCGACCTGCCCCACGAGCGCGCGCTGCCGGTGCACCTGATCTTCGACGAGGCGACCCGCGAGGCGGGCTCCATCGCGAGCCAGTGGCTGAGCTGGCCGACCACCACCGAGGGCTACATGTGGTCCAGCGACAACCTGGCCGAGATCGAAAAGGGCTGGATCGTCAAGGCGGACACCGTGGCGGAGCTGGCCGAGAAGATCGGCCGCGACCCCGAGGCGCTGCAGGCGACCATCGAGCGCTACAACGAGCTGTGCGAAAAGGGCGCGGACGAGGACTTCGGCCGCGACCCGGAGAAGATGGCGAAGATCGAGAAGGGACCCTTCTACGCGGTCGCTATCACCCCGACGCTGGTGGCCACCACGGGCGGCGCGAAGCGCGACACCGCGGGCCGCGTGCTCGACTGGAACGAGAACCCGATCCCCGGACTGTACGAGGCGGGCGAGCTGGGCAGCTACGTGTCCAACCTGTACCAGAACGGCGTGTTCCTTTCCGAGGCGATGCTCTCCGGCCGCGCGGCCGCGCAGACCGCGTTCGGCGGCGCTTCCGAGGTGAAGGAGGTCGCCAAGGAGACGTCCACGGGTCCGGCCTGGGCTGAGGCCGCCGACGGCGAGTACGTACAGGTCGTGGACGGCCTGCACGACAAGATCGAGGTCAAGATGACCGTGAAGGACGGCAAGCTGACCGCGATCACAATCGGCGAGGGCCGAGGCGAGATGTACATCACCGACGAGCAGCTCGAGCAGTACGTCGGCGCCATCCTCGCCTCCCAGAGCGCGGACGTGGACATCGTGTCCGGCGCGACCATCGACTGCCAGGCGATCGGCACCGCCCTCGCCCAGGCGTTCGCAAAGTAAATCAGGCAACCCTGCGCCCCGTTCGCTTGAACGGGGCGTTTTTGTGTGCGACAGGGAAACGTACGGTTTGGGGCAAGGGGAAGATTATATGAAGAAGGGGCCTGTGCGGCGATTCGCACAGGCCCCGATTTTCTGTATGGGTTAAGACGAACTTTCCGTCAATCCTTGAGGCGGCAGAGGAGCTGAAGGAAGAGCGCTAAATCCTCCTCCGACAGGGCGTAGATGGAATCGATCGCTTTTTGCTGGAGCGCGGTGGTCTGGCGCTCCTCGTTGAAGAATTCCTGCGGGGTGACGCCGAGGTATTCGCATAGATAGAGAAACTCGCGCATGGAGGGAAGCGCACGGCCGGAGATGATGCTTTGGATATAGCTGGTGCTATGCCCCATCTGAAGACTCAGATCCCGCGCAGAGAACTTCGTACCGTTTAGTAATTGCGCAATTCGTCTTTGAACGAAACTTTCTTCCATCGTCCTCACCTGCAAACTATTGTAGAGTATAGAATACGCAGAATCGGACGATTTCAACGTCTGTTTTGCTTGGAGAAGACGTTACAATTATGTGTAATGAGATGAAACGAACGCGCTGAATATACGGGAGGGACAGTCGTGAACCAAGAAATACGTAAAGTCTATGAAGAAGTCGCAAGACAATACGGCGTCACGCCGGAGGTGGTCGAGCGGGAAATCAGGGAATGTATCGTGGAGATGTACACCACCCCGCAGACGCCGGAGGCGAGGGCGCTGCAGGCGCGCGTGCCCCGGCGCGGCGCCATCCCCACGAACGAGGAGATGATCTACTTCATCGCCGCGTATATACAGGAAGACGATTGACGCAAGGCCGGGCTTTTACATTCTGCGTCCGCCGTGGTATAATGCGGTATCTGAACTACGGAGGATGACTTCCATGCGGGACGAAGCTTTTTTCCTCGGCGAGATTCACAAGGCGCTCATGCCCTCGACCGGCTGCACGGAGCCCGTGGCCATCGCCCTGAACACGGCGACGGCCAGAAAGCACGCGCGGGGCGCTTTGAAGCATTTGACGCTGACGCTCGACGCGTACCTGTACAAGAACGCCATGGGCGTGGGCATTCCGGGCTCCGACGAGCGCGGCGTGGCCCTGTGCGCGGCGATGGGCGTGTGCGCGGGCGACGCGCAGGCGCAGCTTCGCGTGCTCGACCATGTGACGCCGCAGGCGCTGAAGGACGCCAAGCAGATGGTGTTCGACGGGCTCGTGACGGTGAAGACGCGCGGCGACGTGCCGGACCTGTTCGTCGAATCGGTGCTGGAAACCGAGGAGGACTGCGTGCGCGTGCTGACGCTGTCCGCGCACACGAACATCGTGCGCGTCGATCATGCGCCGTTTGAGCCCTACGTGCCGTCCCGCGAGGCGGGCGCGGAGCACCCCATCCGCGAGTGCACGCTGGGGGAGATGATCGCCTTTGCGGACGCGGTGCCCGCGGATCGGCTGGCCTTTTTGCAGGAGGGCATCGACATGAACCTGGCGGTGGCGCAGGAGGGCAGAAAGTTCGGCCTCGGCCTCGCGCTGGGCACGTTGATCGATCAGGGGGTCATCGGGCGCTCGCCGGTATCCGCCGCGCAGCTCCTGTGCGCCTCGGCCTCCTACGCGCGCATGTCGGGCGTCTCCATGCCGGTGATGACGGCCACCGGCAGCGGCAACCAGGGCATCACGCTGCTGCTGACGCTGGAGGCGGTGGCCCGGGAGCGCGGCGTCGATCAGGAAAGGAAGCTGCGTGCGGCGGCGCTCGCCAACCTCGTCAACATCTACGTCAAGTCCTTCACCGGCACGCTGTCGGCGGTGTGCGCCTGCGGCGTGGCCTCCGGGCTGGGCGCGTCGGTCGGCGTGGTGTACATGCTGGGCGGCGGCGAGCAGCAGATGCTGGGGGCCATGCAGAACATCCTCGGCTCCATCTCGGGCATGATCTGCGACGGCGCAAAGGAGGGCTGCGCGAACAAGGTGGAGCTGTCCTCCGGCCTCGCGGTGCAGGCGGCCTTCCTCGCGATGCAGGGCATGAGCATCGCAAAGAGCGACGGCATCCTCGCAAGCGACCTGCGCACGCTCTTCGAGCACCTGGGGCAACTGGTGCAGGAGGGCATGTGCGAGACGAACCGCGTGATCGTGGACATCATGCAGGGGACGGCGACGTGCAGGGAGCTGTGAGCGCGAACGCAGGCGGCGGCCTGTACCAAAAATAAAATAAGGCGGCCCGCCTCCCGCATTGCGCGGTTGAATCGGGCCGCCTGCGCGTATCACGCGTGCGGAATGTCGGTAAATTCGGAGATTTCCCGGCTCGTGGTGCACAGGTCGTCCACCGACAGGTCGTGCAGGTTTTCGTGGCCCGTGATGCGCGCGAAGGTGCGCAGCTCCTGCAGCGAACAGTTCAGGAAGTTCGCCACGCGCTGCGCCGCCGCGTCGCCCTGAAGCCGGGCGCGCAGCGCCGGGTCCTGCGTGGCGACGCCGACCGGGCACATGCCCGTGCCGCAGATGCGGTACTGCTGGCAGGCGGCGGCCATCAGCGCGGCGGAGGCGATGGCGACGGCGTCCGCGCCCATGGCGATCGCCTTGGCGAAGTCCGAGGAGACGCGAAGGCCGCCCGTGATGACGAGCTGCGCGTCGCAGCCCACGCGGTCGAGGTACCGGCGCGCGCGGGAAAGGGCGTAGACGGTCGGCACGCTGGTCGCGTCGCGCACGAGCTTGGGGCTCGCGCCCGTCGCCCCGCCGCGCCCGTCGAGGGTGATGAAGTCCGGCCGGGCGAAGACGCAGTATTCCAGGTCGCGTTCGACGCGCCCGGCGGCGATCTTGATGCCGATGGGTCGCCCGTCCGACTCCGCGCGCAGGAAGTCCACCAGCGCGCGCAGGTCCTCGCGCGTGGTTACCTCCGGGAATTTGGAGGGGCTGATGACGTCCTGCCCCAGCGGCTTTTGCCTTATGCGGGCGATCTCCTCCGTCACCTTGCCGCCCGGCAGGTGGCCGCCCATGCCCGGCTTCGTGCCCTGGCCGATCTTGATCTCGATGGCGTCCGCGTTTCGCAGGTTTTCCGGGGTGACGCTGTAGCGGTTGGGCACGTATTCAAAGATGTACTTGTCCGCCGCGGCCATCTCCTCGGGCAGGATGCCGCCCTCGCCGGAGCACATCGCGCTGCCCGCCAGGGCGCTTCCCCTTGCCAGCGCCACCTTCGTCTCCTTGGAAAGCGCGCCGAAGGACATGTGCGAGATGTACACCGGGTTTTCCAGTACCATCGGGCGCTTGGCGTGCCTGCCGATGACGGTGGTGGTGGTGACGTGCGCGTGCTCGTCCAGCGGCGGCGGGTTGAGCTGCGCGCCGAGGAGCAGGATGTCGTCCCACCCGGGCATCGGCAGGCGCGTGCCCATGGCCTCGATGATGGGCTTGCCCGTCACCGCCATCTGGTGAATTTCCGCCATGTAGCGGCAGGCGGCGTCCGCGCGCGCCGTCTCCTTCGGGTAGTCGATCGCGAGATCGCCGCCCGCAGGAGCGGGCGCTTCCGCAGGGGCGTTTTCCTCCCTGAGCGGCGCGAAGCGCTCCGCCCGTTCGCCGCAGATCGGGCAGGCGGCGAGCGCGGAAAAGGGCTTTCCCTCTTTTTCCTCGTCGTAAACGTAGCCGCAGACCGGGCATTTGTAGCGTGCCATGGGCTCTCCTCCTTTACAATGAAGTGAGAATTATTCTCATTTATGTTTCCATTATAGACCTGATAGACGGGAAAGTCAATGCGCCGGAGCGGAATATTTCCCGTCGGACGGCCCAAACGCAAAGACCCCGGCGCAGCGCGCGCCGGGGCGGGGAAGGGGTCTATTCGCCGGGGGCGAGGAAGCCGCGGCGTTCAAGCTGCGCAAAGGCCACGTCGAGCGTGTGCTCGTCCGGCGCGGTGAGGGTGTGCAGGTGCAGCCCGTCGGTCAGCACGGAGAGGGGGGAGGCCTCCTGCCAGCCGGGGTTTTCCACGAAGTCGTCCACCTGACGGCGGCTTCTCAGCATCAGCATGGCGCGAAACTCCCCGTAGACCGGATGGGAGACGACGATGTCCTCCACGACCGCGCCCGCGTCCACGACGGCGTAAAGCTCCTCGCGCATGCGCTCAAACCCGGTGTGGGTGCAGGCGGCGACCCGCGCGCAGGGGGAGGGCGCGGCGGCGGGGAGGATGTAGCCGTCCGGCGTGGCGAGGATAGGGTGTCCCTTGGCGCGCAGCAGCGCTACGTCCTGCACGATCACCTGACGGCTGACCGACAGCTCCTTGGCGAGCGCGCCGCCCTTCACGGGCTGGCGCGCGCGTTCAATGCGGGTAAGGATTTCGGTCCGGCGCTGGGCAGCGTCCATTTCGGTCACCTCCGGGTTATCTTGCCCTCATTATAGCATGTTTGTCCATCAAATGCCACGCACTTTGCGGGCCGGGCGCGGGCGTCGCCGCGCGATTCCGCCACGAATTATCGGGCAAGCCTTGCCGGGGTGGGGCGAATCGATTATAATGAAGAAACAGACGGACGGACGCCGGGCGCGGCGGGGCCGGACGAGCGGAGGGAACGCCGTATGTATGCGATCATTGGGACGTGGAAGATGTGCCTTTCGGGCCTGCGGGAGGCGCACGCGGGGCTCGCGGACGGCGGCGCGGCCGGGGACGCCGTGGAGACGGCGATCCGGCGCGTGGAGGACGACCCGGCCTATACCTCCGTGGGCTACGGGGGACTGCCCGCAAGCGACGGCCATGTGTTTTTGGACGCGGCCTACATGGACGGCGGCACGCTGCGCTTCGGCGGCGTGATGAGCGTGGAGGGCGTCAAAAACCCCATCCGCGCGGCGCGCCTGCTCTGCGGGCGCGAGACGAACTGCCTGTTGGCCGGGCGCGGCGCGGAGCAGTTCGCCGTGCAAAGCGGGCTGGAGATGCGCGACATGCGCACGGAGGCGGCCCTCTCCCGCTGGCGGGAGGCGGTTCAGCAGCAGGACGTGAAGCCGGACGCCTATCGCGGGCACGACACCGTTTGCGTGCTCGCGCTCGACGCGCGCGGCCGCATGGCGGCGGGCACCTCCACGTCGGGGCTGTTCATGAAAGCGCCCGGCCGGGTGGGCGATTCGCCCATCGTCGGCTCCGGCTTTTACTGCGACGCGCGCTTCGGCGCGGCGGCGGCGACGGGCCTGGGCGAGGACATCATGCGCGGCTGCCTTTCCTACGAGGTGGTATCGCTCATGCGGCGCGGCGCGGGGCCGAAGGAGGCTTGCGAGGAGGCGCTGCGCGCTCTCTCCCGCCGCAAGGTGGAGCTGGGCGAGGACGCGGGCAGCATCAGCCTGATCGCGCTGTCGCCACAGGGCGCGTTCGGCGCGGCCACCACGCTGCCGGTCTTTCCGTTCGCCGCCGGGGATGCGCACGGCGCCGCGCTGTACGCGGCGGGCGCGGACGCGCCCTGCCTGCGGGCCGTCACGGAAGCGGAGATGGACGGCGAGCCGTAAAGGACGGTTACCGCGCGCGATCGCGCGGATATCGGATAGACAGGGGGCGGGAAGTTCCCCGCTCCTTCCCAAGGGACGAGAACAGTAGGAGGGATTCGATGTTAAGCGATATTGAGATTGCGCGCGCATGCACAATGCAGCCCATCACGTCCATCGCGGACGCGGCGGGAATCGACGGGGAGCTGCTCGAACTCTACGGGCGCTACAAGGCGAAGGTGGACTACAAGGCGCTGAAGGACCGGCCCATGGACGGCAGGCTGGTGCTGGTGACGGCGATCAACCCCACGCCCGCGGGCGAGGGCAAGACCACGGTTTCCATCGGCCTGGCGGACGCGCTGCGCAAGGCCGGAAAGCATACGATGCTGGCGCTGCGCGAGCCCTCGTTGGGGCCGGTCTTCGGCATCAAGGGCGGCGCCGCGGGCGGCGGCTACGCGCAGGTGGTGCCGATGGAAGACATCAACCTGCACTTCACGGGCGACCTGCACGCGATCACGGCGGCGAACAACCTGCTGGCGGCGATGGTGGACAACCACATCTCGCAGGGCAACGCGCTCGGCATCGATCCGCGCCGCATCACCTGGAAGCGCTGCATGGACATGAACGACCGCCAGCTGCGTCAGATCGTGGACGGTCTGGGCGGAAAGATGAACGGCATGCCGCGCGAGGACGGGTTTGACATCACTACCGCCTCGGAGATCATGGCGGTGCTCTGCCTCTCCTCCGACATCGCGGACCTCAAGGACCGGCTTTCCCGCATCGTCGTGGGCCGCACGTTCGCGGACGAGCCGGTGACCGCGGGCCAACTGAAGGCGCAGGGCGCGATGGCCGCGCTGCTGCGCGACGCGATGCGCCCGAACCTGGTGCAGACGCTGGAGGGCACGCCCGCGCTGGTGCACGGCGGCCCCTTCGCGAACATCGCTCACGGGTGCAACAGCATCGTGGCCACGCAGACGGCGCTGCGCCTGGCGGATTACGTCGTCACGGAGGCGGGCTTCGGCGCGGACCTGGGCGCGGAAAAGTTCATCGACATCAAGTGCCGCAAGGCCGGGCTCGCGCCCTCGTGCATCGTGCTGGTGGCGACGATCCGCGCGCTCAAGAGCCACGGCGGCGTGGCGAAGGCGGACCTTTCGCAGGAAAACCTGCCCGCGCTGAAAAAGGGCCTGTCCAACCTCACGCGGCATTTGCAGAACATCCGCCACGTCTGGGGCGTGGAGCCCGTGGTGGCGCTCAACCGCTTTACGAGCGACACGGAGGCGGAGATCGCCCTCGTGCGCGAGGCGGCGGGCGAACTGGGCGCGAGCGTGGCGCTGTGCGAGGTCTGGGGCAGGGGCGGCGAAGGCGGCCTCGCGCTGGCCGAGCGGGTGATCGAAAGCTGCGGCAAGGCCGACCCGTCGAAGTTCAGCCTCACGTACGCGGACGACCTGCCGCTCGCCGCAAAGATCGAGGCGGTCGCGACGAAGATTTACGGCGCGAAGGACGTGTCGATCGCGCCCGCGGCGATGAAGATGCTCAAGTCCTTTGAGGCGGGCGGCTACGGGAAGCTGCCGGTGTGCATCGCCAAGACGCAGTACTCCTTCTCGGACGACCCGAAGAAGCTGGGCGCGCCGGAGGGTTTCACGCTGACCATAAGGCAGGTAAAGCTCAGCGCGGGCGCGGGCTTCGTGGTGGCGCTCGCAGGCGACATCATGACCATGCCGGGCCTGCCGCGCGTGCCCGCGGCGGAGAACATCGACGTGGACGCCGACGGGAACATCACGGGCCTGTTCTGACAGCCCCATAATTCGCACGGAAAGGGTGAAGCCCATTGTACAATACGCTCGAAATGCACATCCTCGAAATCCTCTCCGACGACGCGCGCGTCAGCACGGAGCAGATCGCCGTGATGACCGGCTACGACGTGGAGGAGGTTCGCCGCGCGGTGAAGCGCCTGGAGGACGACCGCGTGCTCGTCAAGTACCCGGCCATGATCAACTGGGAGCGCACGGACAAGGAAATGGTGCAGGCGGTGATCGAGGTGCGCGTGCAGCCCCAGCGCGACCGGGGCTTTGACGCCATCGCCGCGCGCATCTACCAGTTCGAGGAGGTCACCAGCCTCTACCTCATGAGCGGCGCCTACGACCTGATGGTGATGGTGGAGGCCCCGACGCTCAAGCAGTTGGCCTCGTTCGTCTCCAGCAAGCTCTCCACGCTGGAGACCGTCACCGGCACGGCGACGCACTTCATGCTCAAGACCTACAAGTACGGCGGCGTCATCTTTGAAGGGGATCACGCCGACAGGCGTCTGGCGGTGAGCCCGTGATGGAGCTTGAACGCATTGTCAATCAGCGCGTGCGGGCCGTGCCGCCCAGCGGCATCCGCAAGTTCTTCGACATCGTTTCGGAGATGCCGGAGGCCATCTCCCTGGGCGTGGGCGAGCCGGACTTCATCACGCCCTGGCACATCCGCGACGCGGCGATCACGTCGATCGAGGACGGCCTAACGCAGTACACCTCCAACTGGGGACGCATTCAGCTTCGCCGCCTGATCGCGGAGTACCTGCGGCGCCGCTGCCGCGTGACGTACGACCCGGCGGATGAAATTCTCGTCACCATCGGCGCTAGCGAGGGCATCGACCTGTGCCTGCGCGCGCTGTGCTCGCCCGGGGACGAGGTGCTCATCCCCGAGCCCTCCTACGTCTCCTACGCGCCGGGCGTCACCTTCGCGGGCGCGGAGCCGCGCTCGATCGTGACCCGCTTTGAAGAGGAGTTTCGCCTCTCCGCGCAGGCCCTGCGCGCGGCCATCACCCCGCGCACCAAGGCGCTGATCCTGCCTTACCCCAACAACCCGACCGGCTCCATCATGCGCCGGGCGGATCTGGAGGCCATCGCGGACGTGCTGCGGGGAACGGACATCGTCGTCATCGCGGACGAGATCTATTCCGAGCTCACCTACGGCGGGCAGGAGCACGTGAGCTTTCCCTCCATCCCCGGCATGTGGGAGCGCACGGTGCTGCTCAACGGCTTTTCAAAGGCATTCGCCATGACCGGCTGGCGCGTGGGCTACGCCTGCGGGCCGAAGGAGCTGCTGTCGATCATGTGCAAGATTCACCAGTACACGATCATGTGCGCCGCCACCCAGGGGCAGATCGCGGCGGAGGAAGCGCTTTCGCGCGGGCTGCAAAACGACTTTGAGGACGTCAGGACCATGGTGCGCAGCTACGACCGCCGCCGCCGCCTGATGGTGGACGCGTTTAAAAAGATGGGCCTTCCCTGCTTTGAACCGCTGGGCGCGTTCTACGTCTTCCCCTCCATCGAGCGCACGGGCCTTAGCAGCGAGGCGTTCTGCCAGGGGCTGCTCAGGGCGGAAAAGGTCGCCTGTGTGCCGGGCACGGCCTTCGGCCAATGCGGCGAGGGGCACATCCGCTGCTCCTACGCCACGGGGCTGGACAAGCTGGCCGAGGCGCTGAAGAGGATCGAGCGCTACGTGCGCTCCCTGTAAAGAACGGGCGGGGCCGTAAAGCGAAATTTTGCTTTACGGCCCCGCCCGTTTTTATCGCGCTAATCGCCCGGCGCCTACTCGCCGATGCGTGTGCAGCCTTCCGGCACAAAGCCGCGCGCCTTCAGGGCGGGTACCTCGATGTACTCCATGCCCCAAGCGGGCACATAGCGGAGGTGACGCCCCTCCATGCCGGGCTCCAGCTCGCACAGGGACGACTTTGAATAACGGGGATCGTCCGTGAGGCTGCAAAAATCGATGATGTAGCAGTACGCCCCGTCCGTATCCCGCACGGGCATGTCCGGGTAACAGGAAAAGTAGCTGTCGTCGATGCCGGACCCGCCCCAGTCGAGGGCGGGAAGGCTTTCGCCCGCGCGCAGCGCCGCCGCGTCGATGTAGCCAAAGCGCTCGTGCCCGGGCGCCACCTCGTAGGAGATCAGCAGCATGCCTCGATCGAGACCGTAGACCTGCACCGCGCCGTTTGTGCTGACCTGCGCGCGGCCCTGCGCGCCGCGCACGTACCGCTTGCCGGGGCCGCTGTAGACGGGGTATCGCCCGCCCGCGCGCAGGCGGACGAACTGCGGCTGCTCGAAGACGGAGGGTTCCAGCGTGGGCTGTGGCCCGAGCGCCGCGACATTTTCGCAGTAGGGCAAAAGCCGCTCCGTGTCAAAAAGGCCCGCGTCCTGCATATCCCAGAGTCTGAAATTCCGCAGTCCGCGGCTCCAAAATCGGCCGGGCAGGCAAAAGGCGCCCTCCGCGCTTTGCCAGAGCGTCTCTTCGCCTGAGAACGTCACCCAAACCTCGCTCGAACCGGCTCTTTGCCAGGCTTTCGTGAGGACGAATTCCTCCCCTTCGAGGGAGAAGACGTAGCCCTGCTCGCTCGGCGATTCTCCGCTCAGAATGCCGTCGTAGCGCAATGTGAACGCGCGGCCGTCCTTTGAAAAGGAGAGCTCCGGCAGCGCGCCGAATCCGCTGTTTTCGTCGCAGAGCGCGCCCGCGCGCCGAAGGAGTACCTGCCAGGGATCGCCCGCATCCCCTACGCTGCACAGAAACAGCGCGCGCAGCCCGTCCTTACGCTCCAGCACGGCCGCGCCGTAGCCGCCGCCCGTCGCCTCGGCAAGCACGCGCGTCCAGGCTCCGCCTTTTCCTAAATAGGAAGAGAGCCCCTGCGCGGCGTCCGCGCGGGCTGCTGCCGCCGACAGCAGCAGGCAAAGGGACAGCGCGAGCGCGCCTGTCATCCTCCGCATTCCATCTCCCCCCTTTGCCCAATTAACGGGCGGGTTCGGCCAATTCTTTCCGCCGCTTACGAATCCGCTAAAGTATTGTAATTTTTCCGTCTTTGTGTTATCGTGGAAGGGTATTCCGGAAGGTTTATGACAAATTTCCCGCAAGAGATAAGGAGCCAATGCCGTGAAACGATTCTTCTCATTGCTGCTCGTCTGCTGCCTGCTGCTGCCATCCCTCGCGCTGGGCGAGGGGGATTCCTCCTTCTTCGGCCTGCAATATGAGTCGCTGGAGGAGGGCGAATCGCCCCAGCTTGACGAGGCATCCGCGGACGGCGCCGAACCGGAGCAAGAGGAGGCGGGGGACGAGTTCTTCCCGCGCGCGTTTACCGTCACCGTCGGCGGGGATACGACCCTGGGCTCCACCGACGCCCTGCGAAAGCGCGACGACAGCTTTGAAAAGGTCGTGGAGTCCGAGGGCTATGCGTGGCCCTTCTCCGGCCTCGCGGAGCTGTTCATGGAGGACGACATGACGCTCGTCAACTTCGAGGGCACGCTCACCGAAAGCGAGAGCAAGAAGGAAAAGAAGTTCAACTTCAAGGCCCCGGCGGCGTACACGGAAATCCTCACCTCCGGCAGCGTGGAGGCCGTGAACGTCGCCAACAACCACATCGTCGATTACGGCGACACGGGCAAGGCCGACACGCTGCAAAACCTGCAGGACGCGGGGCTGGTCGTATCCGGCGGGGGCGTGCTGGGCATATTTGAGAAGGACGGCGTCAAGGTCGGCATGACCGGCTACTGCTTCCCCTACAGCAACGGCAAGAAGGACATTTCCCGGGACGTGAAGACGCTGCGCGAGATGGGCTGCCAGATCGTCATCGCCTCCTTCCACTGGGGCAGCGAGTATTCCTACGACTTCACCGCCGAGCAGCGCTCCATCGGGCGCGCGGCCATCAACGCGGGGGCGGACGTGGTCGTCGGCCACCACCCGCACGTGGTGCAGGGCATCGAGAAGTACAAGGGCCGCTACATCCTCTACTCGCTGGGCAATCTGGTCTTCGGCGGCAACGTCGACCCGGACGACCGCGACGCCTACGTCGCGCGCCTGCACTTCACCGTCACCGAGGACGGCAGCGAACCCCCGGAGCTGGAGATCGTCCCCATCCGCCTGACCGAAAAGGCAAAGGGAACGGATTACAGGCCCGTCCTCGCGGAGGGCGAAGAAGCCGAGCGCATCGAGAAGAAGATTCTGAAGCGCTCGTATAAAATGGAGGAAGAGTAAGATGGCAACGGCGCATTACGCACTCTTCGTCGATCTGGAAAACTGCGGCGCAAAGATCGGCACGCTCAACGACGTCATCGAGAAGGTCAAGATTCGCGGCGACATCCTCATCGGCAAGGTCTACGGGTACACGGACAAGTACTCCGACCTCAAGGAGGTGCTGCTCTCCAACACGTTCAACGTCGTGCCCTCCATCCGCTACGGGCGCAACCAGAAGAACAACCTGGACATTCAGCTCGTGCTGGACGCGCTGGACGTGGCCTTCACCAACAGCCTGATCGATTCCTTCTGCATCGTCTCCGGCGACAGCGATTACGTGCCGCTGGTGGGCAAGCTCAAGTCCATGGGCAAGTTCGTGCTGGGCATCTCGCGTTCGGAGGCCGCCTCGAGCGTCTTCATCAACGCCTGCAACGAGTTTCAGTTCCTGGAATCCGTGAGCCAGGGCAAGTCCTCCGGCCGCAACCAGAAGGACGAGCCGCTGACGCTCGAGCAGCTCAACGAGCTGATCTGCACCATCTTGGAGGAGCAGGCGGACGAAAACGAGATTCTCGCCTCCGAGCTCAAGAACATCCTTTTGCGCCTGCGCCCGGACTTCAACGAAAAGTCCTTCGGCTTCTCCACGTTCGGCAAGCTGCTCACCGGCCTGGCCCAGCGCTTCGACGCCTTTACGGTGGTGGCGGATCACTTCAACCTCATCATCCAGCTCGGCCACGAGCAGGAACCGGCGAAGCAGACCCCGCCGCAGTTGACGCGCGACAACTACGCCGAGATCTTCAGAAGCCACTTAAAGACGTTTAAGGACAACGGGTTTGAGCGCATCAACCCCTCGATTCTCAAGGCGTCGGTGCAAAACGACTACCCCGACTTCACCGAGCGCTCCGTCGGGTTCAAGCGCTTTTCCGACCTGCTGCGCGCGCTGGACAAGAGCGGCGTGCTCAAGGTGGAGCTGGACGAGCAGAAGACCATGCTTGTGAAAATTTTATAAATTAGGGGAGCGGTGTCTGCGGGCGCCGCTCCTGTTCCTTTTGTCCAAAGCGTTCTGCATAAAACGGCGATATTGCAAAAGCGGAGCGCACGCCAAACCGTCAGAGCCGCCGGACGTTTGGCATATTGTGCCGACGCGTCGCGGGATAAGCTGTGGGTCATGCCGATGATCGTTAAATGTTTGACAATACTGCCTGAAAACCTCCGGAAGAACTCTGTACACTTCGCTCCCTTGACGGGGTTAAAGGATAATGTTAAAATATTATCAATCCCGGAGGAAGAACGCCGGGACGCACACCGAACCGCCCCGACGCATGCCGGGGGAGAAAAAGGAGCGTACGGTATGAACGAAACGCAGATCGTCGACAGCGTAGAGACGTTTGAGGCGGCGCTTGCCCGCGTGCGCGAGGCGCAGCGGCGCTACGCGACCTACACGCAGGAGCAGGTGGACCGCATCTTCAAGGCGGCGGCCGTGGCCGCGAACAAGGCGCGCATCCCCCTGGCCAAGATGGCGGTCGCGGAGACCGGCATGGGGGTGGTGGAGGACAAGGTCATCAAGAACCACTTCGCCGCCGAATACATTTACAATGCTTACAAGGATATAAGGACCTGCGGCGTCGTCGAGGAGGACGCCGCCTACGGCGTGAAGAAGATTGCGGAGCCCATCGGCGTCATCGCGGCGGTCATCCCCACGACGAACCCGACCTCGACCGCGATCTTCAAGACGCTGCTCGCGCTCAAGACGCGCAACGGTATCGTCATCAGCCCGCACCCCCGCGCCAAGGGCTGCACCATCGCGGCGGCGAAGACCGTGCTGGAGGCGGCGGTGGCCGCGGGCGCGCCCGAGGACATCATCAGCTGGATCGACGTGCCCTCGCTGGAGCTTACGAACATGGCGATGAAGGAAGCGGACATCATCCTCGCCACCGGCGGTCCGGGCATGGTGCACGCGGCCTATTCCTCCGGCAAGCCGGCGCTGGGCGTCGGCGCGGGCAACACCCCCGCCATCATCGACGAGAGCGCGGACGTCCTGCTCGCGGTGAACTCCATCATCCACTCCAAGACGTTCGACAACGGCATGATCTGCGCGAGCGAGCAGAGCGTCATCGTGCTCGACCCCGTGTACGACGCGGTGAAGCGGGAGTTCAGCCGCCGCGGCTGCTACTTCCTGAATGCGGAGGAGACGGACTGCGTGCGCCGCACCATCCTCATCAACGGCTCGCTCAACGCGCGCATCGTCGGCCAGAGCGCGCACAGGATCGCGCAGCTCGCGGGCGTCACCGTTCCGGAAAACACCAAGATCCTCATCGGCGAGGTCGAGAGCGTGGACCTTTCCGAGGAGTTCGCGCACGAGAAGCTCTCGCCCGTGCTGGCGATGTATCGCGCGAAGGACTTCGAGGACGCCCTGGAAAAGGCGGAGCACCTCATCGCGGACGGCGGCTACGGCCATACCTCCTCGCTGTACGTGAACGCCGTCTCCGAAAAGGACAAGATCGAAAAGCACGCCGCGCGCATGAAGACCTGCCGCATCCTCGTCAACACCCCCGCCTCGCAGGGCGGCATCGGCGACCTGTACAACTTCAAGCTCGCGCCCTCGCTGACGCTGGGCTGCGGCTCGTGGGGCGGCAACTCCGTTTCGGAAAACGTCGGGGTAAAGCACCTGCTCAACATCAAGACCGTCGCGGAGAGGAGAGAGAACATGCTTTGGTTCCGCGCGCCGCAGAAGGTGTACATCAAGAAGGGCTGCCTGCCGGTGGCGCTCTCGGAGCTAAAGGACGTCCTGGGCAAGCGCCGCGCCTTCGTGGTGACCGACTCCTTCCTCTTTAACAACGGCTACACCAAACCCATCACCGACAAGCTGGACGAGATGGGCATCGTGCACACCACGTTCTACGACGTCGCGCCCGACCCCTCGCTGGGCTGCGCGATGGAGGGCGCAAGGCAGATGACCGCCTTCAAGCCGGACGTCATCATCGCCGTCGGCGGCGGCAGCGCCATGGACGCGGCCAAGATCATGTGGGTGCTCTACGAA
>JAEXCG010000123.1 GCA_023402355.1 Bacillota bacterium
CACCTGCACTTTGAAACGCTGCAGGACGGGGAAGCGGTCGATCCGCGCACGCTGCTGGCGGATTCGTGACGCATTTGCGCAGGCGAAAATTGCATCACGCGGCGTTTTCACGTATAATAAAAACCGGACGTCGGCGCGCTGTGCACGAACTGCGCAGCCCAACGGCGGCGCCTGAATAACGGTCTGCCCCGGGCGGGGCCGGAGAACCCGGCGCCCGTGAAGCCCGCCGCGCGGACCGAAAGCTCGGAGGAACTGAATATGTGTGGAATCGTCGGAACGGTCGGTAAGGCCGACGCGACGCCCATCCTGCTCGAAGGCCTGTCGCGGCTCGAATACCGCGGCTACGATTCGGCGGGCGTCGCGGTGATGCAAGATGGAAAGCTCTGCGTCGAAAAGGCGAAGGGCCGCCTGGACAACCTGCGGGGCCGCCTCGAGGAACGGCCGCTGCACGGCACGCTCGGCATCGGGCACACGCGCTGGGCAACCCATGGCGAGCCCTCGGACGTCAACTCGCACCCGCATACCGATGTCAAGGGCGAGATCGCCGTCGTGCACAACGGCATCATCGAGAACTACGCCCAGCTCAAGCGCTTTCTGGAGCGGGAGGGCTGCGCGTTCGTCTCCTCGACGGACACGGAGGTCGTGGCGCACCTCATCAATTACTACGACAAGGGCGACATTCGTCGCGCCATCGAGCAGGCGCTGCACCGCATCGAGGGGTCCTACGCGCTGGGCATCCTCTGTCAGCGGGAGCCGGACACCCTGTACTGCGTGCGCAAGGACAGCCCGCTGGTCGTAGGTCTCGGCGAGGGGCAGCAGTTCATCGCCTCGGACATCCCGGCGATTCTTTCTCATACCCGCGACGTCTACTTCCTTGGCGACCGCGAGATCGCGGTGCTGAAGGCGGACGGCGTGTCCGTATACGACGCCTATGGGCGCAGACGGACGGACCTGCAGCCCTTTCACGTCGATTGGGACGTGGCGTCGGCGGAAAAGGGCGGATACCCGCATTTCATGCTCAAGGAGATCATGGAGGAACCGCGTGCGCTTTCGGAGACACTTCGCTCGCACGTGGACCTGACGAACCTCACCATTCAGCAGGAGGGCATGCCGGACGAGGCGGAGGCCCGCGCGCTTTCGCGCGTGTTCATCGTGGCCTGCGGCACGGCCTATCACGCGGGCGTCGTGGGCAAGTACGTGCTCGAGCAGCTCACGGGTCTTTCGGTCACGGTAGACATCGCCAGCGAGTACCGCTATCGCCCGCAGAAGCTGGGCAGGGACGACCTCTTCCTCGTCATCAGCCAGTCCGGCGAGACGGCGGACACCCTCGCCGCGCTGCGCGAGGCCAGGCGCCAAGGAGCGAAGGTAGCGGCGATCACGAACGTCGTGGGCTCCTCGGTCGCCCGCGAGGCGGACCGCGTGCTGTATACCTGGGCGGGTCCGGAAATCGCCGTGGCCTCCACCAAGGCGTACATCACGCAGCTTTTGCTGCTGACGCTGCTGGGCGTGGACCTCGCGCTCAAGCGCGGCGAGATGGACGGGGAAACGGCGCGGAACCTTCTGCGGGAGATGCAGGCCCTGCCGGAAAAGGCGCAGAAGACGGTGGAGACGCACGAGCGCATGCAGCGCTTCGCGGCGCGTCACTTCGACCTGCGGCACGTATTCTACATCGGCCGCGGCATGGACTGGGCGCTGGCGATGGAGGCTTCGCTCAAGCTCAAGGAGATCAGCTACATCTTCTCCGAGGCTTACGCGGCGGGCGAGCTCAAGCACGGCACCATCGCCCTGATCGAGCCGGGAACGCTGGTCGTCGCCCTGTGCACGCAGAGCGCCCTGCTCGATAAGACGCGCTCCAACATCAAGGAGGTGCGCGCGCGCGGCGCGAGCGTGCTGTGCGTGCAGCGCGAGAGCGACGGCAAGGCGGAGGCGGACATCGCCGACAAGACCTGGTTCATCCCGGACGCGCCGGACCTGCTGATGCCGATGCTCGCGGTCATACCGATGCAGCTGCTCGCCTATTACATGGCGGTCAGCAAGGGCTGCGACGTCGATCGGCCGCGCAACCTGGCCAAATCCGTGACGGTTGAATGATCTGGAAAAGGAGCGGGCGGCGCTTCCCGAAGAGGGGAGCTGCCGCCCGCTCCCTTTTGCGCGCGGGGGGACCCTGACCAAAAGAAGCCGGGCACTCACATTTTTTTGCGCTTTAAGCAATCCGCCATCCGGATGAGGATTTCCTGCTCGTCCGGCGCAAGCCCCTCCATGACGAGCACCGCGCCGACGTCGCGGCAGAGGATGTAATCCGTCGTCACGTGAAAAATGTCCGCCAGTTCCATGAGATAGAGAACCGACGGACAGGAAATCCCCATTTCCCAGGCGTTGACTGCGCTGCGCGAAATGCCGAGGCGCTTGGCGAGCTGGGACTGGGTCAGCCCGCTCTGCCGGCGAAGCGCCGCAATGCGCTCTGCGATCATGCTGTTCACCTCTCTGGGCTCAGCATACCCAATTACAGATGATATAGCATTATCGAAAATGATATTACAAATTGACAACGTCCCCGAAACCGTGATAGAATGCGGAAAGAAGGCGCAGAAAAAAGGGTTTTGTCCCCAGTTTACAGAAAAAGAACGCATTGGATTGTAGGAGGGGCGTGCAGAATATGCGGTTAAAAATGCTGGCTTTCATGGCGCTGCTGTTGGCGCTGCCCCTTCTCGCGCGGGCGCAGGATGCGCAGGAGGTGCTCAGGCAGATCGAAGAGGCGGACAAGAACACGATCATCGAGCTGAGCGAGGACTTGGAAATGACCGGGGTGCTGCGAAACGCGCACGGGGCGGAGATCACGCTGCAGGGCGTCGCGGAGCAGCCTGTGCGCCTGTACGGGCTGTCGATCGACCGGGGGACGTTTTACATCGACAACGCGGCGGTGCTGCCCTCGCCCAGAGGCGGAGAGGACAAGACCGCGCTGGTGATTCACGGGGAAGCGGACGTGACGATACGCCACAACGCCGCCGTACAGGGAGACGTATCGCTGGCGAGCGAGGAGACGGTCTTTTTCCGGTGCTACGGCGACGTGGCGGGCACCGTGAACGCGTCGGGCGGCGCGGGCGCGCAGATCAACGTCGTAAACCCCGGCAGGATCGAGCGGCTCTCCCTGCGCGGCCGGGACGCGTGGATGCACTTTTCCAATACAGGGCTGGTCGAGGCGGGGGTGTACCTCTCCGCCTCCGGCAGCGAGGGCGGCGTGACGCTGAGCAATGCGCAGGAGGCGGTGATCGCGGGCAGCGTGACCTGCCGCGCGAACCACTATCGGGGCGGTTACGCAGCCGTGACGATCGAGAACGAGGGCCGGATCGGGGGCGGCGTGGAGTCCGCCGGGACAGCGGTGCTGGTCGATTACGGCCAGGTTCAGGGCGGCATCAGGACGCGGCGGGGCGAGCGGGCGGAAGGGTTTATCTACGTGTACCTGCCGCGGGTTTCCCCCGACGACGCGAGAACGCGGGCGCGCGCCTGCCATCTTGCCTACAAGCACTATCAGGTGGACCCAAGAGACGTCTGCTTTCGCTTTGAATGAGACGGCTGGACGCTACAGAAGAAAAACGCCTGTCTGTGTAAGCGGGCGTTTTTTGCATGGGAAGGCGCCGGAAATTCGCCGGTGAACGGCCGAGGAAGGGGAGCGTCTTGCCGCCTGACGGCACCCCAAACAGCAGCTCAACACGAAAAAACAGAAAATCCCTTTACATTTGACGTGATTTTGCCTATGATATAGCATAAATTTGGAAATCCTAGGATGAAAGTTCAGAGAAGGAGCGTGGTGTGAGGATGAGGAGGCTGTGCTGGGCAGTCGCACTGATCATGTGCCTGCTGACTCCCCTTGATTGTTTGTCGGAATTTGCCCTGCGAGGTTACGACCGCGAGGCCGGGTATCAGTATGTGGAGCTGGGCAGCTTCAGCCAGGACGAGGACGGCACGGAGCGCCCCATCCTATGGCGCGTTCTTTGCGCGGAGCAGGGGGAAGCGTACCTTCTGAGCGAGTACATTCTGTTCAACAATCGGGTGCATCCGGATGACGACGCCTACGCCGCTTCGGGCGGCGCGTGGAATCGGACGGAGCTGTTCGCGCTGCTCAACGGCCCCTTTGCGGGAAACCCGCTGCCTGCCGCGGAGCGCGAGGCGCTGCTGCGAAAGCAGCGCCTGGGGCGCGTGCATATCGCGGAGACCTGCTTTAAGGACGAGGCCTTCACGCCGCTGGAGCAGTCGAGGCTCGTGGAAGACGCGGCGCTCGGCATGATCTTCCTGCCCTCGTCGGACGATTTGAACAACCCGGCCTACGGCTTCGGCACGGAGAAGGCGCGAAGGGGCTATGGGACGCCCTATGCGCTCGCCAACGGCCTCTTCCTCTACGGCAACGGTTCCAGCCCGTACTGGATGCGCACGCAGTCGACCTCCTTCAAGTACGGCACGCGCTGCACGAAGGTGGGCGGCAAAATCGGCTACATCCGCTGCGTGGTCATGAACGAAGGCTGCCGCCCGGCGGTGCGCCTGAAGCTGTCGGGCCTTACGCCCGTGGGCGGGGATGGCAGCCTGGAATCCCCCTACGTGCTGGACAGGTGATGAGCATGAAGCGGAGAATTCAGACCGCGCTCCTGTACCTGCTGGTGCTGCTGGGCATGGCCCTGGCGGAGGGCGCGGCGGCCGAAGCGCCCGCGGAGGATATCACGGCGCAGTGCACGTTTTTCGGGAACAGCAAAAACAGCGCAGGGCGCCTGTACGACCGCGATTACACGACGTTTTGGAGGAGCGACGAGGAACGGGGCGCATCCCTCGACATCACGCTGCCCGAAGGGCGGGAAGCCGCGTACCTGTACATCTGCTTTGCCGACCTGCCGAGGTCGTGGGCGGTGGAGGCGTGCGCGGAGGGGGAAACCTGGCGCACGCTGTACGAGGGCGGACAGGCGTATCACCACGTCGTCGTCGAGCTCGGCGGCGAGCGCCGCCTCCGCCTGACCGACACGAGCGGCAAAAAGGCGGCGCTTGGGTTCAACGAGCTCTTCGTCTTTACGGCGGGCAGACTCCCGGACTGGGTTCAGCGGTGGGAGCCGACGCCGGAAAAGGCCGACCTGCTGGTGCTCGCCGCGCATCCGGACGACGAAATCCTCTTCTTCGGCGGCACGATACCGACCTATGCGGGCGAGCGGGGGAAAGACGTGGTGGTCGCGTACATGACGTATTCCAACACCACGCGCCGGAGCGAGCTGCTCAACGCGCTGTGGCGGATGGGGGTTCGGCAGTACCCGGTCATCGGAACGTTTTACGACACCTATACGCGCAAGCTGGAGGACGCCTATGCGCGCTGGCGAAAGACCGATACGCGCGCCTTCGTGATGGAGCTCGTCAGGCGCTATAAGCCCGACGTCGTGCTCACCCACGACGTGAACGGCGAATACGGGCACGGCGCGCACAAGCTCTGCGCGGACGTGGCGCGCTACTGCGTGGAGCGCGCGGGCGACGCAGCTGTCCTGCCCGAACTGGCGGAGCGCTACGGCGTATGGGAGGTCAAGAAGCTCTACCTGCACCTCCACGGTGAAAACGCCCTGAAGATGGACTGGCGAAAGCCGCTCTCGGCGTTCGGCGGCCGGACGAGCCTGGAGGTCGCTCAGGAGGCGTACCGGCTGCACGTCACCCAGCAGCGGACGAAGTTTGAGGTGACGGACGAGGGCAAGACGAGCTGCGCGCGCTTCGGCCTCGCCTACACGCGCGTGGGGCCGGACGTGAAGAAGGACGACTTTTTCGAGAACATCGAATCAGGCGACAGCGGCAGGGGAGGCGGTACAATATGAGACGGACGGACGGCAGGCGGCGCGTCGCCGCGATAGCGCTTGCGCTTGCCCTGAGCGCGCCGTGCGCGGCGCTTTCGGAGCGCGCGATTTCCGTGCCCGCCGCCGAGGCGACGCCGGCGGAGGCATCCGCGGACTTCGCAAAGCCCGAGGCAAAGGTGGAGTGGCCCGTGTTTGCGCCGGAGTTGGATGCGCAGGGGTATCCGCTCCGGGGCGAAACCGTGTTCGAGGACGACGAGGCGGGCGTCTGGTTCTACGCTTCGCCTTCCCTCGTCGTGCGCGTCGACCGCATCTTCGACCCGGAGGCGGTGGTCACCTGGTACGAGGCGCAGGTCTTCTGCGACACGCGGCGGGAGCATTTCGGCTCCGTGCTCTACAACCCGGATAAGCCGCAGAAAAAGCACGTGCAGGCGTCGCTGATCGCCCGGGAGAATCAGGTCGTCTTCGCCATGAACACGGACTACTACACCTACCGCATCGGCCGCAAGGCGATCGTCGGCATGGTGATTCGCGGAGGCAACGTGTTTTTCGACCGCGTGCCGCCGGCGAATCGCGACAAGTTTCCCAATCTGGACACCCTGGCGATGTACGAGGACGGAAGCTGGGGCGTCTATCACTCGGACGAGCTCACCGCGGAGGAATACCTCGCGCGCGGCGCGGTGGACGTGTTTTCCTTCGGCCCCTACCTCGTGCGGGACGGCGAGATCAACCCGAAGCTCGCGGAGCGGGAAGCCAATCTCACGAGCCAGCAGCCGCGCTGCGCGGTCGGCATGGTGGAGCCGGGGCATTATTTCGCGATTCTGGGCGAGGGGCGCATCCGCAACGTCAGCGTGGGCGTCACCATCATGTTCCTGGCCGAGCACATGAAGGCGGCGGGCTGCACGCAGGCGCTCACCCTGGACGGCGGGCAGACCGCGGTCATGGTCTTCATGGGCAGGCAGATCACGCGCATCGGCAAGTACGACGGAGGAAAGACGAACGCGCGGACGACGACGGAGATCATGGGGATCGGCCGGTCGGACCGCATCGCGCCGGACGAAAAGTAAGCGGAGGGCTGCGGCAGAAGAAAGAAGGTCTGCCGCAGCCCTTTTTTACCCTGACGCGCCGAGGGCGGAAAAGCGTCCGCCCGCAGGCGCATTTGTGTCATGCATCCGTCGGGAAGGCGATACAATGGCATATACGGGAAGTGGAGGCGAAGGAGATGCGGGATTTTCTCGATTTGCTCGGGCTGCGCCCGGCGAGCGAGCGGGATGCGCTGTGGGAGGCCGCCCGGCGCGCGCGGGACGACGAGCGGGAAGCCGAAGGCGCGATGGACTGGACGCTCGACCGCGAGGCGCTGGAAATGCTCGCGCTGCAGGCGGAGGCCGCGCGCCGCCGCCACGCCTATTACACGCGGCTTTGGCGGGAGATGGGCACGGCGCACGAGGCGCCCGAAGCGGAGGCTGCGCATATGAGCATGGAGGAGATCGAATGAACGTTTCAATCGTATGGACGCTGGCCTTTGGGCTGGGGATGGCGGCGCTCTTCGTCGCGGGGCGGATGCTGGTCGGCGCGCGCGGCTGGAGGCGGCTCGTATACGCTCTGGCGGGGATCGCGGCGCTGTGCATCGGCAAGGCGGCGGGGCTGGCCGTGGGGCTCAACCTGCTCACGGTGGCCGTGAGCGCCGTGCTGGGCGTGCCGGGGGCGCTGCTGATCGCGGCGTTCAGCTTCCTGTAAACTTTTTGTGCGTTTTTCCGCTTGTGCCCTTTTGAAAGCCTATGGTATACTACGAAGTGGGACAAAAATTGGCAAGCGGGACAAATAATGCCCGCGCGACTTCGCAAAGAGGTGCGCAGTTACAGATGGATTTAGAGATGATGGATACGGTCGCGCGGCTCGCGCCGGACCTGTGGCAGCAGATGGGCGTGCGGGCGCTGGTGCTCGAGCGCATCGGCGCGCTGCAGCCGATCGGCAGACGCGCGCTCGCCTCGCGCCTGAACCTGCCGGAACGCGAGGTGCGGGCCCAGGCGGCGGCGCTGCGGGAGGCGGGCTTCGTGGAGCTGGACGCCGCCGGCATGACGCTGACGCCTTCGGCGCAGGGCGTGCTCTGCGCGGCGCGCGAGATCAGCCACGGCATCCGCGCGCTGTCGATGCTGGAGGCGTCGCTTTCAAGGCGGCTCGGCGTGTCGCGCGTGGTGGTCGTGCCGGGCGACGCGGACGAGGACGAATACGTCACCACGGAGGTGGGCATCGCGGCCGGGCAGCGCCTGCGCGGGCTGCTGCGGGACGGGGCCGTGCTTGCGGTCACGGGCGGCACGACGATCGCGCAGGTCGCGCGAAACCTGCCGGTCTGCGCGCCGCTGGACGTGCTCGTCGTGCCCGCGCGCGGCGGCAACGGACGAGCTGTGGAGACGCAGGCGGGGACCCTGGCCGCGCTGATCGCCCAGCATCTGGGCGGCCACAACC
>JAEXCG010000182.1 GCA_023402355.1 Bacillota bacterium
CAAACTGCGCGACGGGCGGCAGATCAAACCCTGGCTTACACGCATTCTGATCAACACCTGCTTTACCATGCGCCGTGGGGAGAAGCCGGTCTGCGGGCTGGATGAGAGACTGCCTGCGCTTACAGTGGATAACCTCCCCCTGCACGATGCGTTGGAACGCCTGCCGGACAACCTAAGACTTCCGCTCGTTCTGCATTATCTGGAAGGGTTCTCCGTGCGGGAAATCGCCCGCATCATGGAGGCGCCGCAGGGATCGGTAAAGACGTGGATGCTGCGCGGGCGACGGGAACTGGAACAGATGTTGGGCGAAAGGGAGATGAAACCATGAGGAGATCGAGGAAGGATTGGCTGGCGGCATTCCCGGAGGAGCCGGAGGAGTTCCGAAGCGCGGTTATGCGCGCCTGCGCGCAGGTGCGCGCAGAGAGTGGATCGACACGTGCGGACTGCCGCCGCAAGACGCTACGACCTGTGGCTGTGCTCGTGGCGGCGGCGCTGCTGCTGGCGGGGAGCACGGCTGTCGCGGCGGGGCTGCGGCTTGGATTGCTGGATTACATTAAGGGAACGGGCGGAGGGCAACCGCTGCCTAAGGCGCAGTCGAACCTGGCGAAGAACCTTGCAGCCCGAAGCCTCCCTCATGTAGACCTCGCGGTGCGCTCGGCGATTTACGATGGCGCAACACTTCACGTGGAGTATGCGATACGCCTCCGCGATGCGGCACGCCCCTTGACGGAACAGGAACTATGGAATCCTGAAAGTACGTTTTCGCTTGCGCTGGACGCGGACGGGGTCAGACTGACAGGCGGGGATTTCTTCCGCATAGACGGCCAGGATTACGCCATGACGGATGCGTCAGGCGGCCGAGTGATACCGGGCGATAACGCGGGGGAAGCGCTGGGATATCTCTCAATTCAGCTTCCGCCCAAAATCTCACGACGGGAGGGGACGACGCGATTTGGCCTGATGCTGGCACAGGAACCGCTGGTGTTCGACCTGCCGGTCTGCGAGGCGCTGGACATTACCCCGAACAGCACGGAGTCGGTAGGCAACTTAAACGTGGAAATTACGCGGGCCCGGCTGACGCCGCTGAAGACGTACACGGAGTGGACGGTGCGCGTGCAACCAGGCGTGGAAAAAACGGAGGCGCTTGAGGCGCTTGAACGCTGGGCGGGAGCCAGACTGGTCGATGCGGCGGGGCAGCCCCTGTGCCAGACGCGAAGCCCGGCGTATTTGCCGGACGTGCGAGCCGCATACCTCGAGGACAATAGCTGTTCCTGGGCCTGTACGGGCGAAGCGCTCGCGCAAGTACCCGATGAGATCTACTTCGCGCCGGGCGTGTGGAACCGCGAAGCGGGCTGGTGCGCGCGTATGGATGAAGCCGTTCGGCTGAGATGAGGAGGAGGAACCATGAAGAAATTGCTTTCCCTGTTTGTAACGCTGACGATGCTTTGCCCTGGCTGCGCGCTGGCACAGACGCTGGCGGAGCTAAAGGCGCAGGCAACCGAAACGGTGACGCTTCGGATTGACGGCGAGACGGTGGCGGTGCCTATGGCGTTGCCGGAAGGGGATACGCTCTGTATCCTGCGGGTCCGCGTGCGGGACGATCTAAACGCCGAGGCGGTTGCGGCTGTCTACCCATCCCGGGAGACCGAGCGAATTTGGCTGGAGGACGGTTTGGGAAACCTCACGTACAGCGCGCGGTGCGATAGCCTGAATGTGGACGTATGCCCGGAGGACGGACGCAGCGCTCGCTACGGCATGCCATGGAACGAAGGGCTGCCGGATGAAGAAGCGGGTCGTTTCTGGGGGACGGAAATGCCCGAGGATTGTAGCGTGCCGGCGGAGCGTCCGGCGCAAATTTTGCGAGAAATCCTTGATCTGGCGGGCGCTGGCGATCTGGACGTGCGCGTGCTGCGTCAGTTTGGCAGCTCGAGAGCCTATGCCGGGGCCTTTGCGGACCATTTTGAAGGCGAGCGGAGGGCCTCTTACCTGGTGCTGGATAAAACGCGTCCGATCGCGGGCATGGGCGGCATGTGGTTGACAGAATTTGAGCAATGGATTGAGGGCGCGCCGGTGTTCGCCGCTTACTACACCCCAACGATCGACTGGAACGAGCGGATCACAAAGGGGCTTTCAGATCGCACGGGCTCTGCGCGGTTTTTGCATTGGCCGGAACAGTACATCCGCATGTGGACGCTGAGCGAGAACGACTTAAAGGTCTGCGTATATATGCTTTTTGAACCCGTGGAGACGCTCGCGCGGGATGTGGAGCTCGCAGGGCTGGACGAAGTGGTACAATCGGTGCAGGCGCGCATCGACGCAGGCGATCTGCGATCCGTAACCGCACTGCGTCTGGGGTATACAAACCTAGTGACCACCAAGAGCGATGGTCCAGGCCCGGAAAGCGGCCGCGATCACGTGCTTTTCCCTGCTTGGCAGGTGCTGGGTTACGACAGGAAGGACGCAGACAGCCAGGACATGATGAACTTCCGCGCAATAACGGGAAGAGAGGTACCGCGGGAGGGCGAAGTTCTGACGAGCGATACCGGGGCAGCCTTTGTCCGCGGGCTTGAACTGCGTATCGACGCGACCTCGGGGCAGGTTCTCGAGGATTACCGTTACGAATAACGGCTCTAGGCAAATACCCAAAACAAAAACGAAGCCGCCGCAAGCGTCTCTGCGGCGGCTTCCTCCTGTCACAGGCACTCGGCGATCTCGTGAATCTTTTGCAGCATCGCGGGGATGTCGATGCCCTGCGGGCAGTTGCGCTTGCACCGGCCGCAGGCGACGCAGTGCGTCTCTCGCGCGGCCTCGTCCAGCTTCGCAAGGCTCTCCTTGTATGCCTTGGCGTCCCCGTACATGGCGTACAGGTTGTAGCGGGAGAACGCGCCGGGGATGTCCACGCCCTTGGGACAGTCCATGCAATAGCGGCAGGAGGTGCAGGGGATGAGGCTGGAGACGTTGAAGGCCTCGGTCGCGCGCGCAAGCGCCTCGCGCTCCGCAGCGCTCAGCGGTGTAAAGTCGCTGAGGGTCGTAAGGTTGTCCTGCACCTGCTCTTCGGCGGACATGCCGCTGAGCACCGTCATGACGCCGTCCAGCGAGGCGGCGTAGCGCACGGCCCAGGAGGCCATGGAGCGATCCGGCGCGGCCTGCTTCAAAATCTCCTGTGCGGCTTCGCAGGGCCTGGCGAGAAGCCCGCCGCGCACCGGCTCCATGACGATCACCGGCATGCCGCGGCGGCGCAGGACCTCGTAGCTCTCGCCCGCCCGCTGCATCGTCCAGTCCAGGTAGTTGAGCTGAATCTGCGCAAACTCAAAGGCCGGGTGCGCCTCGCAGAAGGCGTCGATGTACTCCGGCGTGTCGTGGCAGGAAAAGCCGAGGTGACGGATGAGCCCCTCGCGCTTCTTTTCCAGCAGGAAGTCGTAGACGCCGTACTTGTCGAACATCGGCTTATGCTCGTGGCTGATGTTGTGCACGAGGTAAAAGTCGAAATAGGAGACGCGCAAATTTTTAAGCTGATTTTGAAAGATGGTTTCGACGTCTTCCCGGCTCTTCGCCATCCAGACGGGCATCTTGGTGGCGACGTGAAAGCTTTCGCGCGGGTAGGCGGAAAGCGCCTCGCCTACGAAGCGCTCGGACTCGCCGTCGTGATACATGTAGGCGGTGTCGAAGTAATTGACGCCGCCAAGGTAGGCCCGGTCGATCAGCTCCTTGGCTCGCGCCCAGTCGATGGCGGGCTTTTCAGGGTCGAGCCGGGGCAGGCGCATGCAGCCCATGCCCAGCAGCGAAATCTCTTCGCCCAGAAATGAACGTTTTTGCAAAGCAGGTTCCTCGCTTTCTACATTGTACTGACCTTCTAAAACGGCTCGCCGCGGCCGCGTGCGCAAGCGCGCGGGACAAAAGCACCCGTACGGGAAGGGCGCGGACATCGCCTGCATTTTACTGTAAACGCCCACGGCGCGGATGTCAAGCGAAAAGAGCGGGCATTTTTTCGGGCTCTTTTCGCGGGAGGCAGGGATTTTGAGGAAGGAACGCGAAAAATGCAAGCGGCTATCTCGAATGAAAGAGCAAAGGATGGACGGACGATGACGCTGAAAAAGGACTGGCTGGACGACAAGCTGCGCAGCGGCGTGGACGCAAAGCCGTGCCGGTGGGTGATTGCCGCGCTGTTTGCGCTGGCGACGGCGGCGTTTGCCTATTTTGCCTATCACGCGCGCTACGCGACGTTTGACGCTTATAACGAGCGCGACCTGCCCTATCTGCTGCGCACGGTGACGTGCATGTTCACCTTCGTCTACGCGCTCGCGCTGACGCTGCAGTTTGCGATGCTGAAGCGCTGCGGGGCCAACACGGCGACGTACCTGCTCGCGGCGCTGATAACGGGCCTTGGGCTGCTGGGCAAGATTTCGCTGCTCGATTACGTGAGCGACGACTACGACATCTTCCTGAGCGAGTGGATCTGGCTGATGTCGGAGGAGGACCTCCTGGGCGCGATGGGCCTGTATTTGGGCGACTACAACCCGCCGTATCTGTACATGCTGGCGGTCATGTCGCGCTTTAACGACTTCTCGTACCTTTACATGATCAAGTTCGTCTCCATCGCGATGGACGTGGTGCTCGCCTACTTCGTGATGAAGCTCGTTTCGCTCAAGAGCGAGGGCCCTGTGCTTCAGCTCGCCTTCTTCCACCTGGCGCTGCTGCTGCCCACGGTGGTTCTCAACGGCGCGTACTGGGGCCAGTGCGACACGATCTTCACCGCGTTCGCGCTCGGCGGGCTCTACTTTGGGCTGAAAAAGCGCCCGTGCCTGTCCATCGTGTTTTTCACGCTGTCGCTCGCGTTTAAGCTGCAGGCCGTGTTCCTGCTGCCGATCCTGCTGCCGCTGTGGAGCGTGAAGAGCTTCCGCCTGCGCCATCTGCTGCTCGCGCCGGTGGTCTACATGGCGATGATGGCGCCCGCCCTGATCGCGGGCAAGACGCTGCATTCGGTGCTCACCTGCTACATGAGCCAGGCGGCCAACTACACGTCGCTCACGATGAACGCGCCCTCCATCTATCAGCTGATGCCGACCGCGAGCTTCCGCGAGTTCAACGGCATGGGCATCCTCTTCGCGCTCGCGCTGGTCTTCACCCTGTGCGCGGCGATGTACCAGAAGCGAAGGACGCTGACCGTGGAAAGCATCCTGCTGTGCTCGATGCTGCTCGCCATCGCCATTCCGCTGGTGCTCCCGCGCATGCACGAGCGCTACTTCTTCATGGCGGACGTGCTCGCGCTCGCGGTCGTGGCGTACAAGCCCAGGCGCTTTTACCTGCCGCTGGCGGTGGGCTTCGCGTCGTATTGCGCCTACGTCGTGGCGCTGCCGGGCCCGGCGCTGTACGACCTGAGCTACATGAGCCTCATCATGATCGCTTCGGCGGCGCTGGTCGCCTACGACCTGTACCGCCAGCTTCGCGCTGACGAGCGCGAGGGGCACGGACCGTACCTGCTGAAGGAGGAGCGCGCAGCATGAATCGAAACCCTCTGGATCGGCTGGACGACGCGCTTCACAGCCTCGCGGACGCGCGCCTGAAGCGCTGGCAGCGGCTTGCGCTGCTCGGCGCGATGGCGGCTTTGCTGTTCGGCTTCCTGCTCACGCGCAGCTTTCCGCGTCTGGAGGGAAACCACTTCGGGCAGTTGGCGGTGACCGCCGCGCTGTTCGCGTTTGTCGGTCTTTTGTTCATGCAGGCCGCGTTTTCGCGCATCTCGCGCTTCGAGGGGAGCCTGGCGCTTTACCTGCTCGCGGCGGCCGGCTGCGCGGCGCTGCTGCTCATGCGCCTTTCCATGCTTGAAAAGGAGACAGGCGATTACACCTACTGGCTGACGAAGTGGTATACGCAAATGCAGCCGCTCGGGTTTGCGCAGGCGATGCGCGCCGACATCGGCAATTATACGATGCCTTATCGCTATTTCGTCTGGATCATCGCGCAGATCCCTCTGCCGGACCTGTACCTGTTCAAGCTGGTGACGATGCTCTTTGAGGCGGCGCTCGCGCGCGAGGTCATGCTGCTTTCGGAGATGAACGCGGGCAGGCCCTCGCTGGGGCGCTCGCTTTGCATTTACTTTATCGTCCTGGCGCTGCCGACGGTCGTGTTCAACGGCGCGTACTGGGGCCAGTGCGACGCGATCTACACCCTGTTTGCCTTGTACGGCCTGCGCATGGCGCTCGAAGACAAACCCTATCGTTCGGCCGCCGGGTTTGGCCTGTCGCTGGCGTTTAAGTTGCAGGCGGTCTTCCTCTTCCCGATCTTGCCGATTCTGTGGGGCATGAAGCGCCTGCGGGTCAAGCATGCGCTCGCGCTCGTCGGCGCGTGGCTTGCGGCGATGATACCGGCGCTGCTCAGCGGGCGTTCCTTTGCGGGCGTTCTCTCGCCCTACCTGTCGCAGATGAGCGATTCCATGGAGCTGACCCGGAACGCGCCTTCCGTCTTCCAGCTCTTCGATTCCTCCGAGATGAACCCGTGGATGTTCTCCAACTGGGGCATCGCGATGGCGATGGGGGCGGCGGTCGTGCTGTGCATGCTGCTCTGGCGCTGTCGGGACCGGCTTACGCCCGCGCGCTTGATCGACGCGGCGTTCCTGATGGCGCTCGTCGTTCCGTACCTGCTGCCGCACATGCACGAGCGCTACTTCTTCATGGCGGACATGCTTTCGATCGCCTACTTCGCCGGAAACAGCAGGCGCGCTTTTGCGCCGGCGCTTACCATTCTGGCATCGCTGAACTGCTACCTCAGGTATTTTCAGGCGAACCGCTCGTTCATGCCGCCCGCCCTCGGCTCCCTGCTCCTTTTGGCGGTTCTGGTGATCGCAGGCGCCGAGCTGATGAAGGGGCTTGGGCGGCGAACGGGCGCCGGGACGGACCCGCAGGGCTGAGGCGGCCGCATATCCGGAAATTCACCCCAGGACGTAAAACGATACCCCGCTCGTTTTCGGCAGATCGTGCTGCCGGCGAGCGGGGTGTGCTGTTTTATGCCAATCCCTTGATCGCGTCCTGCGCTTGATCCAGGCTCTGCGCGCCCTGCGGCGCGAAGTGCAGGGTGAACGTGAAGGCGCTGCCCTCGCCGGGCTCGCTGGCGACGCTGAGCTCCTCGCCGAGCTGCTTCATGATTTCGTGGGCGATGGCGAGGCCCAGCCCCGTGCCCTTGCCCTGATGGGCCTTGTCGGCCTTGTAGAAGCGCTCGAAGACGTGCGGCAGGTCGTCCTGCGCGATGCCGGGGCCCGTGTCCTTCACCGTGACGCGGATCAGGTCCGGCGTGGGCTCGGCGATGAGATCCACCGTGCCGCCCTCCGGCGTGTACTTCATCGCGTTGTCCAGAATGGCGATGAGCACCTGCTCCGTGCGGTCGGGGTTGCCCAGCACGTCCGGAAGCTGGTCCGGCGCGTGCAGGCGGAGCGTCTGGCCGTAGTCGTCCGCGTACTGCGCGTAGGTGTCGAAGACCGAGTGCAGCATGCGCGAGGGGTTGAACACCTGCTTTTCCAGGGAGCACGTGCCCGATTGCAGGCGGGAGAGCTCCAGCATGTCGCTCACCAGCCGAGACAGGCGCATGGTCTCCCGCAGGATGATGTCGTACAGGTGCTGGCGCTGCTCCTCGTCCCGGACGAGGCCGTCGCGCAGCGGCTCGATCAGCCCGCGCATGGCGGTGAGCGGCGTGCGCAGCTCGTGGCTGACGTTGGCCACGTAGTCGCGCCGCGTCTGCTCGAGGCGTTCGGAGGCGGTGATGTCGCTGAGCACGCCGACCGCGCCCGCGAACCGTCCGTGCTCGCCCTCGAGCGGGGCGACGGAGGCGCGCACGACCGTGTCCCCGAAGTGGATGTTCTTCGCGTGCGCTTCGCCGGTGCGCAGCACCTCGTCGTAGAGGTTCCAGACCTCCTGCGACGCGACGAGCGCGGTGCGGTCCTCGCCGGAGGCCTCGGGCAGGGTGTGAAAGAGCGCCCGCACGGCCGGGTTGGCGTGGGTGACGTTGCCCTGCGCGTCCACGGCGATGATGCCCTCGGACAGGCCGTTGAGCGTGGAGCGCAGGCGGTTGCTTTCCACCCGCAGCGCGGAAATGGTGCGCCCCAGCTCGCTGGAAAGCATGTTGAGCGCGCCGCCGAGCTCCCCGATTTCGCCCGCGTCGCCCTCGTCCGCGCGCACGGTGAAGTCGCCCGCCGCCATCGCGAGGGCCACGTCGCGCATCTGGCGCATGGGGCGCGCGAGGCGGATCGCGAGGAAGAAGACCATGGGCAGCATCAGGAACGCGACGCCGAAGATGGAGAGCATCAGGGCGTTCGTCAGGCTGTCCATGCCCGCGACCACCTCGTTCATGGACTGCGCCATGAACACCGCGCCCTGCACCTCCTCGCCGTAGACGATCGGCACGGCGACGGCGACCATGCTGCCGCTCATCAATTCCGCGCTGTCGTTCGCGTCGGAGGAATCCCCGGCCGCGTTTTTGAGGCTGCCGAGCGGGCTCGTGTTGCTCTTGGCGGCGTTGCGCCTGGTGCCGGAGGAGGCGTCCTCGAGGTTGAGCACGCCGATGTGCGTGCATTCCTCGCCGGAGAGCACCTGCGGCAGCAGGCTCCACAGCCCCTCGGGCAGCGTGCCCACGCGGCGTCCGGACTTTTGCTGGGTGCGCAGGATCGTGTCGCCGTTAGTGTCCACCACCCAGACGGTGGCGTCCCACTGGGCGGTGTTGGAGCCGATGAGCGCGACCAGCAGCGTGGAGGGGATTTTGCCGGAGATGTACTCCGCGAAGTTCTCGGCGATGAACCGCCCCTTGGGCAGCATGTCGTCGATCTTGTTGGCGGCAAAGATTTGCGGGGATACGAGCGAGTAAATCCCTGCCGTGAGCAGCGCGAAGAGCAGGATGGTGGAAATCACCAGCACCAGCGTCCGGCGCAGGAACGAGCTGCGGATCATGCGGTGACCTCGAATTTATAGCCGACTCCGTAGACCGTCACGATCTCCCAGCCGCAGGGCTGGGGACAGCTCAGCTTCTGGCGCAGGCGTTTGATGTGCGTATCGACGGTGCGCGTATCCCCGAAGAAGTCGTACCCCCAGATGCGCGAGAGAATCTGCTCGCGCTCGAACACGCGGCCCGGGTGGCTCGCGAGCAGGTGGAGCAGCTCCACCTCGCGCGGGGTGCAGGCGATGGGCTCGCCGTTCAGCTTGACGCTGTAGCGCTCCGGCTGAATCTCCAGATTGCCGTACGTCAGGGTGGTGAGCGCCTCCTGCTTGTCCGTCTCGCCCGCGCTGGTGGCGCGGCGCAGCACCGCCTTGATGCGCGAGATCACCTCGCGCGGGCTGAAGGGCTTGACGATGTAGTCGTCCGCGCCCATCTCCAGACCCAAAATGCGGTCGATCTCCTCGCCGCGCGCGGTGAGCATGATGATGGGAAGACTGCTCTTCTTGCGGATGGCCTGGCAGACCTCCATGCCGGATAGCCCCGGCATCATCTGGTCGAGCACCATCAGGTCAAACGGGGTTTTATCGATCATCGAAAGCGCCTGCTGCCCGTCGTACGCGTCGGCGTGGGTGAATTCCTCCGCGTCCAGGTACAGGGCGAGCGACTGGTGAACGACGGGGTCGTCGTCGCAAATCAGAATATTGGGTGCTTTGGACATGTACATCACCTCATTCAAATGACTTTACGCCATTCCTGACGCTTAGGATACCACCGCAATGTGACACGGATGTGGCGTCTTAAAGGGAAGATTTTGAAAAAGGGCGAATCAGCCCGAAAGCCGCCGCCCTTCTGAGAAAAATCAGGTGAACTGGAAGACGCAGTACGCCGCGTAGACGCACAGCAGCGAGACGCCCTGCCAGCGGCTGAGCTTGCCGCGGACGAGCGCGGGCAGCGTCAGCACGGCCATGACGAGGATCATCAGCGGCAGGTCGAGCACGAGGGAGGCCGGCTGGCCCAGCACCCGCGTGGCCGTGGGGATGTCGAAGGGCGCGAGCGCCGCCGACGCGCCGGAGACGAGCACGAGGTTGAAGATGTTCGCGCCGATGATGTTTCCCAGCGACAGCGCGCCGTGCCCCTTGACGAGGGAGGTGATGGCCGTCACCAGCTCCGGCAGCGAGGTGCCCAGCGCCACGAACGTCAGCGCGATGACTGATTCGGGCACGCCCAGCGCCTTGGCGATCAGGGTGCCGTTGTCCACCAGCAGGTTCGCGCCCACGGCGATGACGGCCGCGCCCAAGGCGAGCATGCCGACGTCCTTGGCGAGCGAGCCCTCCGGCGGGGCGGACTGGGCGGACGCCTGCGCGGCGGGCGCCTTCTTCATCTGAAGCACCGTGTACGCCATGTAGAGCACGAACAGCGCGAGCAGGATGAAGCCCGTCACGCGGTCAAAGCGCCCGCGCGTGTAGGCGGGGATGCAGTAGGCGGCGGCGCAGAGGAAAAACGCGCCGACCGGGGTGACGAGCGTGCGCCTGTCCACCGCGCTGGGGCGGATGGCGATCGTGAGCGCCGCGATCAGGGACGTGTTGCAGATGACGGAGCCGATGGCGTTGCCATAGGCGATTTCGCCGTGCCCGCCGAGCGCGGAGGTGGCGGAAACCATGACCTCGGGCAGCGTCGTGCCGATGGACACGACGGTCGCGCCGATGAGCAGTTCCGGCATGTGAAAGCGGTGCGCGATGCCGGTGGCGGCGTCCACAAACCAGTCGCCGCCCTTGATGAGAAAGATGAGCCCCACGAGAAACAAGAGTACAGGCACGAGCATTCGGTAAGGTCCTCCTCGATAGGTAGTGCCGCTCTGCGGCGAATTTCAGCGCCGTTCGGCTTGGCGCTTTTCCATTTCACTTTGAACGAAGGCTTCCAGACGCGCCACGGTCTCGTCGCTGATGACGTGCTCGATGCGGCAGGCGTCCGCGTCCGCGACCTGCGCCGATACGCCCAGCACGTCGCAAAGGAAGCTGCGCGTCACCTCGTGGCGCCAGGTGATGCGGTGGGCGTGCCGGGTGCCCGCCTCCGTCAGCTCGATGCACTGATACGGCTGCTGCACGACGTAGCCCGCCTGCTTTAGCACGCGCAGGGCCTTGTTGACGCTGACCTTGCTGACGCCCAGGCGCTCCGCCACGTCCACAGAGCGCACGGGCCCCTTGTGGGAGAGGTCGTGAATGACGTCCAGATAGCTTTCGGCCGAGATGGTCAGGGGTTCCTGTTCTAGCATGACGATCCCTCCATTCGGGGTCAGGCCCTGTCACGCAAACCTTATGCGATCGGGAACTGACTGATGCGAAGAGCCGATGCGCCGTAGGGAATGAGACGCACGCGCACGGCGTCCTCGGCGGACACGGGCGGGGCGATGGGCGGCTGGTCGCAGCTCGCGCCCTGCATGCCCCAGTCGGGCACGGGGACGGCGTCCGTCTCCAGCTCGATGGGGCAGCCCTCGCCGAAGGGGCCGGCCTGGTCGGGCTGCGCGTTTTCGTCGAAGCCCGCGCCGCCGACCAGCGCGTAGTTCCAGGCGGACTTGGCGCTCACCGCCCAGTCGGGCGATAGCGGGCGATCCGCAATCGCCGTCCACTCCTCCTCGCAGGGCAGCGCGAAGATGAGCGGCCCGCGCTCCACCGCGCCGGAGGCGTGGTACCAGCGCGTAAGCCGGGCGCTCATGGGCAGGTTTAGCAGCACCACGTCGCCGTCGTGCCACTGGCGGGTAAGCGTGGCGAATTCGCCCGGCGCGCAGGGGACGACGTCGCCCTCCACGGCGGCGGTCGCGCCCTCGGCCCACGCGGGGATGTGCAGGTGCAGGGGGAAGACCGCGTCCTGCGAGAGCGAAAGGGTGATCTTCACCGCGCCGTCGTAGGGGTAGGCGCCCTCCACGAAGAGGCGCACGGCGGTCTCGCCTAGGCGGTAGCGCAGCGTGCAGGGGGCGTAGCTCATCGCCGCGAGGCCCCCGTCGCGCGAGAGCATCCACAGCGAGGCGGCGAACTTGGGGAAGCCCTGGTGCACGCTTGAAAGCACCTGCGCGTCCTCGTGCGCGGTGAAGAGGTTCGCGCCGTCGCCCGCGTCGTAAAAGGCGCGCTCCTCGCGGCTCACGCGCACCTGGTTGGGCTGCTGCACGCACTGGCAGGCGCGCATGTCCGCCGTGAACGAGGCGGGCAGCGCGTTGAAGGCGAGGCGCTCCAGCGCGTCCGCCGCGTCGGGCGAGCCCTGCGCCCAGAGCACCGTCTCCAGGGAGAACATGAGCTCCTGCACCGCGCGCGCGTCCACGCCCTGCGAGGGGTTCGCGCCCGCGAGCAGGGTGTCGCCGGTAAAGCAGCCGCAGGCCGTGCCGTGCGCCTTCATGAGCTTGGCAAGGCCCGTCTCGAACGCCTCCTCGTGCTTGCCGGAGCCCGTGAGCACGTAGCTGAGCGCGGGCATGCGCAGCCCCTGCGCGAGGGTCGCGGCGCGGGTGGTGCGCTGCAGGTGCGCGTAATAGGAGCGCTCGTCGTCCTCCTGCTCCAAAAGCTGCTTCATCTGGGCGGGCGGCGTGTGCTTGTACATGGGGATGCGGTAGGGGAAGGTGTGGCAAAAGCGCGTCCAGTCCTTCCCCTGATCGCAGAGCATCTGGCACAGGTCGAGCAGCGGGCGCTTGCCCGTGACGTTGTAGACGTTCAGCGCGACGTAGAGCGTGTCGGCGGCGTAGGCCGCCTCCTCCGACGAGAGGGCGTTGTCGCTCAGGTCGTAGAGCAGGAACTTGAGGTAGCGCAGCATGAACAGCAGCGCGCGCCGCTCGGCGGTCGCGGTGTAGTACTGCCACACGGCCTTTAGCATGACGCCGCGCGCGATGAAGGCGTCCTTTTCCTCGGGCCCGAAGGAGCCGTCCTCGCGCTGGCTTTCCATCACCCACTCCACGCGGCGGGTGGCCTCCTCCTTGAGCGCGTCGTCGCCCAGCAGGAACGCGAGCGGCAAGAGGCCGTCCAGATAGCGCGCGGCGTGCGCGTTGGCGGGGCCTGCGCCGCCCAGCCAGGCACAGTCGTCCCCCACGTCGGGCAGGACCTCGGGCAGCCGGCCCGTCAGCCCCTCGGCCTGAAGCCGGAGCTGGCGGAGCAGCCACCCCTGCGGGCGCAGCGCGCCCAGCGGCAGCGGGGCGAAGCGCCCCGGCATGAGCGGGGCGCGGTTGAACAGGGTTTTGGCGATCATGGCGAATATGCCTCCAGTTCGCGATGCTCACATCGCTGTAAAATCAGTTTTCAAGCGGCATGCGTCTTCGCAAAGACGCAAAGGGTTATCTCATATTATACCCGACTTTCGCCGCGAGGTAAAGAAGAGAAACGCGGGCGGCAAATCCTTTGAACATAAAATCAAATATTTTTTCATAGAAGAAATTCTGGAAATTTTCTGTTAAAGGATTGACAAAAATCGATTCCGGGGCTATACTGACACTGGTTCGACTAACGTACAATTTCATACCGGCAAACCCGCTGAAAGGCGGCGACGCAAAGCTAAAGGGTCTAACCCCGCCCCGGCGGGTATGACAGCCAGTTGCCAAGGGCCCAGCGCCTTTGTCAATCGGTGAGCTGCAGGTATTGCAGGTCAGCCCAGTTTGTGTTACCGTCGCGGGATAGAAAATTTCGCGGACGGTTTTTTTGCGTCCGCGGCGCGGGAGGATGCACATGAAGAGGATTCTCGGCGCGGCGCTCGTGGCGCTGTGCCTGGCGGGCGGCGCGGCCCTCGCTGAGGGCGCGGAGGGGCTGCCGCAGGACGTGCCGGTCAGCTACCCGGCGCTGGAGATGGACGGGGCGGCGACGGAGCTTGCGGCGACGCCCTCGGACGCGGGGCTGGAGCTGGACGAGAACGCGGTGCCGCCGGACGCGCCCGCCCCGACGGCCGCGCCCGCGCAGACGAAGAAAGCGCCGGTGCGGCCGGGCGACAAGCCCCAGCAGGGCGTGAACAGCATCACGATTCAGACGGTGTCGGACATCACGTTCGATTCCCCCTACGCGGAGGGCGAGGTCAACGTCGGCAACCCGGCGGGCAGCCAGGTGAACGTGCAGTACATGCTGCGCATTTCCCTGGCGGAGCTTGAGCGCCAGACCGGGCGCACGGGCTACAGCGAGGAGGAGCTGGAGGAGCTTTCGGCGCAGCCGGGCTTCGACCCGGAGACGACCTACATCCCGCTGAGCCAGACGAAGGGCATCCCCCCGGGAAGCGTGGTGCGCACCATGACGCTGGGCACGCTGCCGGACGGCTCGACGATCCCGGCGGGCGACTACAGCGCGCAGATGGTGATGGCGGCCTACGACGTTTTGACCAACCGGCGCTCGATGGTGGGCGCGGTGGTGGAGGTCAAGTTCCACGTGCTCAGCGGCGAGATGCGCCTGATCTTCGACGGGGACGGCGCCTGCGACCTGTACGCCTTCAACCCCGTGACGAGCGCGAACGACGTGATGTTCGCCATTCAGATTTCCCAGCAGGAGCTGATGGACGTATCGGGCGAGGCGCACCGCACGGCGGAGGAGCTCTCGGCCCAGCAGGCGAACCCCGCGTTCGACCCGGCCTACGAGTTCCTGACGCTTTACGAGTCCGACCCGGTCGCGCCGGGCGCGTTCCTCGAGGGACGCGCGGCGCTGGGGACGCTGCCCGACGGGCAGGCGCTGCCCGCCGGTGAATACACCGCCTGGCTGGTGCGCTACGCCTTTGACGCGCAGTGGAACAGCTGGCAGATGGAGGACGCGAGCACGCAGCTGACGCTTTCCGTGCCCGACACCACGGGAAAGGCGGGTGGGACCGAATAGAGATCATCCGCAGCGCACCGATTTAGGTTCAGGTTTTGAGCCCGAGCCCAAAAGAAAAAAGACGGACGCTTTCGGAGCCTGTAAGCGCTCCAAAAGCAGCCGCCCGGTATCGTCACAAAAGGTGAACCCTTGTTGACGCCGCGCCCCGAAAGGGGCCGGACGGCGGCGGAAGACAGGATGCAGAGCGGTAAGGCAGGCAGGACCGAGACGGAGAACGGGAACCCCACTTTGAAAACGAAAATCAAGACAACGAGAAATTGGAAAGGCGGATTTTGAATTATGACGAAAAAGAGTTTGGCAGCCCTGATGCTCGCGGGCGCGATGATGACCGTGGGGAGCGGCGCGATGGCGGCGGATATTAATAGTGGCGATGCAATTACGGGAAGTGGCACTGCGAGTGTGCCAGTAACTTATAGTGCAAAAGACTCTGTTAACATTGTGCTAAACTGGAACAATTTAAATGATATTAAGTATGAATGGTCAAGTGGGGAGAGCGGTGGCCAGTGGAAGCTGGCAACAACGGATAGCAATGGAGATCAGACAATTACTTTTTCTGCTCAAAACAAAGGCTTTGCAAGTCAAAACGTTAAGGTAGAAGCGCCAACTATCCCAGCAGATATGACTTGGCTGACAGGCGAGCTTGTGAAAGTAGCAGATGAGGCAACAGCTTCGAATAATAAGGATCTTACTGGAAACGCAACTACAGCAGAAAATGTCGCAGCATATAAAATTACTGCTGCAAGTACGGTGGATAAAGATACGCTAAGCATAGGAAATGCGACGTCGGCTGGTAATATTACTTTTACTGTTACTGTTGCATCGGTTAATCCTTAACTAAATATATTGGCCGCGCCGCACAAGCGGCCGGCCCTTTTCGCATTTTTCCTGAAAGGAGGCCTCGTCCATGCGCAGAGCCCTTCCCGCCCTGCTGACGCTGGCGCTGCTGCTGACCGCGCCCGGCGCGCGCGCAGACTTCTTCGGCGCGCCCGTGGCGCTCTATGCGCCCACGGCGGACGAGGCCGCGACGGAGCCGCAGGGCGAAGTAGCCCCCACGATTTCGGACATCACGGTCGAGCAGGAGCCCGCGCCCGCGTTCGGCTTCGCGTGGAGCACCGAAACGCTTGCATGGGAGCCCACGCACGAGCGCACCTGGTCGGCCATGACGCTGCGAAACGGCGGCGAGGCGGAGGCCCCCCTCGCCCTCTCCTATGCGGTGGACACGGCGGAGGCCGACGGCGCGGACGCGGAGCAGCTGCTGAGCGTGCTCGGCCTCTCCGGCACGACGGACGAGGCGCCGCGGCAGACGCTTCTGGTGACCGTGCCCCCGCACGACGCGCTGACCGTGTACCTGCGCTACGAGGCGCACCCCCCCGCGTCGGGCGGCGACGCCAGCCTGCGGCTGGACGTGACGGTCACGTACACCCTGCAGTAACAAATTTTGCGCGGGCCCGCCCGCCGAAAGGACGGAATCGTCATGTCAAGCAAGCGGAAGTGGATGCCCTGGGCGTTGGCCGCGCTGGCGCTCGCGGCCGTCTGCGCCCTGGCGGTCGGCTTCCACCTGCGCAGCCCCCCGCAGCCGGAGCCCGGCTACGTGCCCCCGCCGGCGGCGCC
>JAEXCG010000189.1 GCA_023402355.1 Bacillota bacterium
CGCGGCGGAGCGGAACGCGATACGTCCCCCCAACAGGCCGCCGTCATCGTGTAGGGGCGGGGTTGCCCCGCCCGAAACGCGGCGATACGGAACGCGATACGTCCCCCCAACGGGCTACCGTATCGCCGTATCTCACCGGCCCTATATCTCGCGCACCCACGCGCCTTCGTGCCCTCTCGCCCCTTCGTCCTCTTGTCCCTTCCCCTCGTCCCCGCTCGCGCCTCACAGCGCGAGCAGGCGCGCCTGTACCTCTTCAAGCCGCATGCGGGCCTGCTCGCGTTCGCCCTCGGGCACGCTTTCGTCCGCGATGAACGCGCGCAGCGAGCGCGCCCGGCCCGTGAGCTCGCGCCGCTCGGCCGCGCGCAGGGGGTCCTCCTCCGCGGCGGCGGCGCTGGGCTCTTGTCCCCCGCCCGGTCCGTCCCCGCCGCTCGGCCCTTGTCCCCCGCCCGGTTCGTCTCTTTCGTCCGGTTCCGGTCCTCCGGTCTCCCCCGCCCCCGGCGTCCCCGCCGCGCTGCGCTTTTGCAGGCGGGCGAGGTTGTGCGCGGCGAAGGCCTCGTCCCCGCACAGCGCGGAGATCGTCTGAAGGGCCAGGGGCAGCAGCGTCTCGGCGCCCTCCCCCGCGGCGATGCGCGCCGTCAGCTCCGCGCGGTAGGGCTTCGAGAGCGCCTGCAGCCGCAGGGCCTCCTGATAGGGGCGCTCGAGCTTTCGGGCGATCTCCCCCGCCCGGCGCTCCACCGCCTCGCGGAAGCGCTCGTCCTCGATGCGCTCCTCCTCGAGCGCGGCCTGCAAATACGCCTGTAAATAGTCCTTCATAGCTTGTCCCTCGCGCTGCTTTTGATGGTCAGCGTCTGCGGCAGGAAGGTGAGCGGCACCGTCGCGCCCGCGACGCCGTTTCGGTTCTTGAGGATCGTCACCGTCAGCTTCTGCTCGCGCTCCTGCGCGCCGGAGAGGGCCGCGCCGTCCTCCTCGCTCTGGTCCACCGCCTCGTTGAACAGGCCCAGCACCACGTTGGCGTCCTGCTCGATGTCGCCGGACTCGCGCAGGTTGTCCAACCGCACGCCCCTTCGCGTGTCCTCGCGCGCGCTCGTGGTCTTGCTCGGGCGGCCGAGCTGCGCGGCCAGGATCACCGGGATGTTCGCCTCCTTGGCCGCTTCCAGCAGCCGCCCGGAGATGCGCTGCAGCTCCACCTGACGGCTGGGGGCCTGCGCGCCCGCCCACTTGATCTTCTGCATGTAGTCGATGAACACCGCCCTGAGGCGCGGGTTTCGCTTCTTCATGGAGACGATCAGGTCCGCGAGCGCGCCCGCGTCCAGGCTCTCCTCGAAGAGCAGCAGCCGCCCCGCGTCCACCATGCGCCCAAACTCCGCCCACGCCGCGTCCAGCTTCGGGCGGCGCAGGTCCTCTACGTCCCCGCCGCGCGCGAAGTACTGCTTGATCGCGTACTTGTTCTTCGTGCGGCTGAGCGTCTCCCCCGCGAGGATGTTGATCATGTTGAGCGCCAGCGCCGCGCGCGTCTCCTCGTAGGAGAAGAAGGCGAAGCTGTCCTCCGGGTTCTGGCGCAGCTGGTTGAGGAAGATGTTCGTCAGAAGCGTCGTCTTGCCGTGCGAGGGGCGCGCGGCGATCAGGGTGATCGCCCCGTCGGGGATCGTCACCAGCGCGTCCAGCGCGGCGAAGCCCGTCGGCAGGCCGTCCGGCGTGTCCGCGATGTCCTGCCTGAGGTCCGAGAGCGTGTAGGGCCGCAGCGTCCGCGCCGCCGCGCCGGCGATGCCCGAAAGCGACTGCTTGACCATCGCCTCCACGTCCGATACGCGCCCCTCGGCCACGTACTGCGAGATGCGCTGCGAAAGCGAGCGGTAGGCGGCCTCCCGCTCGCGCCCGGCGGCGCGCTCCTGGTGCGCCTCGTACTCGAGCGAGAGCAGCGCCTGCGGGATGCCCAGCGCCTCGGCGATGGGCGAAAGGTAGTCCATCGGGCTGATGGGGTCGGTGAACGAGGCGGCGAAGGCCATGGCCTCGTCCAGCATTTCGTCGCGCTCGGGCTTGGTGAGCAGCCTGCCCGCGTCCAGGCCGTAGCTGTGGATGAGCTGGCCCGCCGCCCACTGCGCGGCGCTCTCCGGCTTCGCGACGGCCTCCCTGAAGGCCGCAACGCCCGCCTCGCCGGTTCGCATGAGCTCGTCGGGGTCTTTGTACCCCTCGGGCAGCCGCGCGACGTAGGCCCGCCCCCCGGCGCTCTGGATGAGCCGGATCGCGGCGAGCGCGCCCTCGCGGCCCGCCTTGTCCATGTCCGCGTTGTCCAGCGCGAGCACGAAGGAGCGCACGCCCATGCGCAGCGCCTCTTTGAGCTGCGGCTCGGTGACGCGGCTGCCGCCGGTGGCCACCACGTTTTCGATGCCGCAGGCGGAGGCCATCAGCGCGTCGATGTAGCCCTCCACGACCACGGCGGCGGTGGCGCCCCGGCGCAGCGCGTCGATGTGGAAGAAGTGCTCGCCGCGCTTCACGCCCCGGTTGAAGAGGTACTTGCGCCCCTCCTGCTGCAGGGGCTGCACGCAGCGCACGATGACGCCCTGCACGTGGCCGTAGGCGTCGCGGTACGGGATGGCGAGGGTGTGCGTGTCGCCCAGCCCGCGCGGGGAAAAGAGCGAGAAGTCCTGCGTCTCGGCGGCCTCGATGAAGTCCGCGAGGTAGGCGCGAAGCTGCCCCTGCGCGGGGTAGTGGCCAAAGCCCGCGGCGCGGATGCCCTCGTCCGTCCAGCCGCGCGCGCGCAGATAGCGCAGCGTCCCCTCGCCCTCCGGGGAAAAGAGGCAGACCTGCATCGTCCGCACGGCCACGTCCAGCGCCTGCTGGCGGCTGATCGCGCGCTCCTGGCGCCTGCCCGCGTGCTCCGGCAGGCGGATGCCCGCGAAGCGCGCGAGGGTTGTAAGCGTGCCCTGCGCGTCCGTGCCGTCGCGCCGGGAGACGTAGTCCCACAGGCTGCTGCGGTAGCCGCACTTGTTTAGGCGGTTGCAGACGATCTGCGTGCCGTCGTGGTAGAGGTACGCCTCGCGCCGCCCGCACTGGGGGCACTTGAGCACGTAGGCCTGGCCGCTGCGCCGGGGCTCCAGCTCGGCCAGCAGCGCTTCGCGGTCGAGGCTCTGGTATAGGGTCGTCATCAGTTCGGAAGCCATGGTTTCTCCTTTGCGCCTTTCGTTTTAAGGTATGTGCATGCGGTGCTTTGTATGCGTGTGTTTACGGGGTTGGCGCGGTTTACGCCGTTTATCCGGTAAACACGATAAACAGAGAATACAGTGATTACGGGAAACGCCCGGAAAGGGACGGGAACGCCGGTACGCCCGGAAATGCGAGGCGGCGGAAGCGCTCGGACGGCGCGGCGAACGCGCGCTAAGCGGAGCGGAGCGCGGGGAACGGAGCAGGCCGCTTCCCTCCGCGCGGTGCGTCGCCGTGTAGGGGACGGGTTACCCGTCCCGCTCGCATCCTGCGCGAACGTCGGGTTGGAAAGGCATCCGTCCCCACGGCTTTCGTATCGGTGCGCCGCGCGGGGAACGGAACAGGCCGCTTCCTTCCGCGCGGAACGTCGCCGTGTAGGGGACGGGTTACCCGTCCCGCTCGCATCCTGTGCGAAGGGACGACAGATTCTGTAGAAGGAAGCAGCATTGTAAACATGAAAAACCGAGTAACCCATGTAAACATCTTATCCGCCTAAACAGCCTTTAAACTGTTTACAACATAAACACATTAAACGCGGCAAACAGAATATACAGAGAAATACAAATAAACCGGGAAAACACATAAAACAAGATAAGCTACGTAAACCTTATAAACCCCGTAAACCTCGTAAATCTTTTAAACACATAAATCCGGAAAAAGGTGAAATACCGTGAAGAGCGGAGAATTTAAGGGAGGGCGGGTAATTCGTGTAATTCGTGTAAACAGGAAAGCACAGGTTTCTTATCCGCGAGGCAATATCCCATCGAAGACGCGGATTCTCCGTAAACCGTGTAAACCCTATAAACCCTATAAACCCCGTAAACCCCGTAAATCAGATAAACTGGATAAACCGGATAAACCGCGTAATCTCCTTCAGTTCTATATCCCAGCCATACGCCGTAAACCCCGTAAACTTCGTAATCCCCATAATCTCTGTAATCTTCATAAACAGGGTAAACAGGAATTACACGAAATACAACAATACCATGTTTACATGAAAATCATAAAACAATGAATACAGACGAAACAGAGAACACACGAAAAACAGAGAAAACAAGGTAATAAAGAAATACAATGTATACACGAATTACATGGAAATACGATAAACACAGTAAACATTATAACAGGCGGCGCGCCGCAATGCAAGATGTAAACAATGTTTACATGAAAACAATCCAAAACGGCGCTTGCGCGATGGCGCGGCGGGCGGTATACTGAAAAAAGAAACAGACGGGGGAGGGCCACAGCATGAAGCTCACATTTCTGGGCACCGCCGCGGGCGAGGGCTACCCGGGGCTCTGGTGCGACTGCAAAAACTGCCGCTACGCGCGCGAGCACGGCGGCAAGAACGTCCGCGAGAATAGCTGCGCCGTGCTCGACGGCGACGTGCTCCTCGACCTGAACATGACGGCCTTCTCACAGGCCCGGCGCTTCGGCGTCGACCTGCGGGCGGCGCGGGTGCTGCTGGTGACCCATGCGCACGCGGACCACTTCACGCCCCAGCACCTCTATTGGCGCAGGATGCCGCAGGGCGCGGACGCGCTCACCTGGGAGCGGCAGCACGACGTGGGCGCGCCGCGCTTTACGAGGCTTCCCCGGCTGCACATCGCGGGCCCGCGCTACGCGCTGTCCGCCCTGCGCGAGCAGGAGGAGCGGGGCGGCGTGCCCGCGTCGCAGGCGGGGAACGGGGACGCAGCCTGCTGGACGGACGCGGCGGGCGACATGGACTTCACGGTGGTGCGGGCGGGGGAGCGGCTGACGTTCCCCGACGTGAAGGACCTTGCGGTGACGCCGATTCGCGCGCTGCACGGCCCGGCGGAGGACTTCACGTTCAACTACGTGATCGAGCGCGGCGGCCGGACGCTGCTCTACGCGCTGGACACCGGCGGCTACGACGACGAGATGCGCGCGGCGCTCTCGCGCTTTCGCTTCGACGCGGTGGTTCTGGAGGGCACCTGCGGGCTGACGCGGCGCGATCCGGGCGGGCACATGAACGCGCAGAAGGACCGGGCGATGGCGCGTTATCTGGAGGATCACGGCCTGCTCTCCGTCGGGGCGCGCGTGTACCTGTCGCACCTGTCGCCGCACTGGGCCCCGCCGCACGACGCCTACGCGCCGATGATGGCCGCGGAGGGCATGACCGTCGCCTACGACGGGATGACGGTGCGCGTCTAGGGACGGCGAACGGTTTTGCGCCCCGCCGCAGCTGACGAACCGGCGTCTTTGTTTGCGAAGTCCCTCGTCAGAGGGCGCGGGGAGCCCGGCGGCGCTTGTCCGAGGCCGCGACGGCATGATAGAATGCGGGAAGAAGGGGGCGTTTTCGTGGAGACGGACGAATTGCTGCGCCAGGTGCTTGCGCAGCTTCAGGCGGTGCGCGAGGAGCTATCGGCGGCGCGCGCCGAGCGGCAGGCGATTTCCGAAAGCGTGGGGCAGCTCGGCGGGGCCCTGATGAAGGCGAGCGGCGAGGTGCTGCGCATCCGCACGGAGGTCGAGCAGATCAAGGCGGACATCGCGCGAGAGTTCAACGCGATGGAGGCGCTGCTGGGCGAGTCCTCCGAGCCGGAGGCGGCGGTGCTGGAGAGGCTTTCGCTGCTCGGCGAGTCGGTGGACGCCCTGCAGGACGACCTGCACATCTTAAAGGGCATCCTGAAAGCCCGCGCGAGGCTCAGGCGGCCGGAGGACGAGTAGGCGCCAAGGAGCGCTTCAACGTCTCATGGCAGCTCGGGCGCATAAAACAGCGGCTTTGATGCTCTCAAAGCCGCTGTACCCATAAAGGCGGGGGAATCCGCCGCGCGCGGGGGTTGGAGGGATTAAAGGAATAGCGCGACGGCGCAGTAAAGGAGCAGGAGCGCCATGAGGGTGTTGATCCCCCGCGTGTGTCTGGAGAAGAACCGACAAAACGCCGCCCCAAAAAGCGCCCATACAAAAGAACCGGACGCGCCGATCACAGACAGCAGAAGCGTAAACCCGACGAGCGCGGCGCCGGAGCGATAAACCGGCAGGATGTAAAGCGACATCGCCGTGATCGCGTAGATATAGATCTTGGGATTCGCAAATTGCAGCACCATGCCCGAAAGAAAGCTGGCTTCCTTGCCGCCGTCCGGCTGGAGCTTGGCGGAGCTCCTCCAGACTTTCCATGCGAGGTACAGCATGTAGGCGGCGCCCAGGAGCTGCATGACGGTCTTGACCTTCGGAAGAAACGAATAAAGCGTGGCGCTGAAGGCGGTGCAGACGGACATGACGATCGTAAATCCGGCCAGGATGCCGAGGTTAAAGCGGACGCTTCGGCGGAATCCCAGCCGCATGGCATTGCTCATGGAGAGCAGATTGTTCGCGCCCGGCGTGTAGGCCGTAATCAGGCAGTAGATCAGGAAATCGTATAGATGGAACATACAGGCCTCTTTCTATATCAGCGAGGATAAATAGCCGCCCAGGAAGACTGCAAGGACGATCACCGGCAGGACATAGCTGATGTACTTTCTGGCAAAGCCCGGATAGGAGAGCCCTTTTCCGATCGCCGTCTCCTGATAAAAGCTGTCCCAGCCCCATCCGGAACGCCGGGTGCAGAACAGCAGGAAGATCAGGCTGCCGAGCGGGAGCAGGTTGTTGCTCAAGAGGAAATCTTCCAGGTCGAGGATGCTCGTGCCGCTGCCCATCGGCTCAAAGCCTTTCCAGAGGTTGAATCCGAGCACGCAGGGGAGCGACAGCAGCAGGAGGAACAGGAGGTTTACGCGAGCCGAGGCTTTTCTGCTGCAGCCCGTCAAATCCATCCCAAAGGTGACGATGTTTTCGATGACCGCGATGACGGTGGAAAGAGCCGCGAACACCATGAACAGGAAAAACAGACTTCCCCAAAGACGGCCGTTGTTCATGGCAAGAAAGATGTTGGGCAGCGTGATAAAGAGAAGGTTGGGCCCGCTGTCCGGCTCCACCCCAAAGCTGAAACAGGCCGGGAAAATGATCAGCCCGGCAAGCAGCGCAACCGCGGTGTCGAGGACGCCCATATACAGCGCGTTGCTGGTCAGGGAATGGCGCTTGTCGATGCGGCTGCCGAACACGGAAAGCGTACCGATTCCAATGCTCAGTGTAAAAAACGCCTGCCCCATCGCCGCGAAGACGCATTCGGCCACGCCGGTTTTTTGCATGGCGTCAAAGTCCGGATAGAGGTAGTAGCGCAGCCCGGTTTGCGCGCCGGGCAGCATGACGGACCTGACGGCAAGGACGATTAAAAGGCAAAACAGGAACGACATCATGACCTTGGTAACCCGTTCCACGCCCTTTTGCAGGCCGATCGCGCAGATGCCAAAGGAGACGGCGATCACGGCGAACGTGCATGCGATCATGGCCGCCGGGTTTCCCAGCAGATCGGAGAATACACCGGCAACCTCGTTTGGGGAAAGCCCCTCAAACCCGCCCCCGGCCATTTCCACGAAGTAGTAAAGCAGCCACCCGCTGATGACCGTGTAAAACATCATGAGCAGATAATTGCCAACGAGGGTCGCGTACTTAAACCGGTGCCATTTCGTTCCTTCGGGCTCCAGAATATCGAACGACAGCGCGGTGCTGCGCTGGCTTGCCCGGCCCACCGCGAATTCCATGACCACGATCGGCAGGCCCAGTATCAAAAGAAAGATCAGGTAGAAGAGGACGAAGGACGCGCCGCCGTACTTTCCGGTGATATAGGGGAACCTCCAAATGTTGCCCAGGCCGATGGAGCAGGCCGCGGTGACCAGTATAAACCCCAGCCGTGAAGAAAAATGCTCTCGCTTCATCGTTTGAACCCGCCTCTTTTCCGCAGACCCATTTGCAAAGCGTCTGCCGGGCTTTTCATCGCGTCCTGCGCGCCCCGCGCCTTTTTACCATTCGGAATCATCAGCATAGCTCCTTTTCTCTTTACAAGCCCAGGCCGGAATAGTATAATGGTATAAAACGAGTGTTATAATGGACTTGTACGATATAATAATACATCTTGTGCATTATAATGTCAATAGGAGGGAGCAAATTCTTGGATTCGATGAACAGGATCGTCGCCCAGAACATCAAACGGCTGCGTGAGGAGAACAAATTGAGCCTGGACGAGCTTGCAAAGCTGTGCGGCGTCAGCAAGAGCATGCTGGCGCAGATTGAGCGTGGGGACGGGAATCCGACCCTCTCCACATTGTGGAAGATCTCGAATGGAATGAAGGTACCGTTCGACGCGTTGACCGTTCGTCCCAAGAAGCCGTATGAGATCGTAAAAAAGTCCGAGGTCCAGCCCCTTTTAGAAGACGGGGGAAAGGTAAAGAACTACTCTCTTTTCCCGGACGACGAGAACCGCAGATTTGCGGTCTACTATCTGGAATTGGACGAGGGGAGCTTTTGGGCGTCCGAACCGCACCTCAAGGGAACCACCGAGTTTCTCACGATCTTCACGGGCAAAATCGAGATCAATGCCGGCGGTCAAAGATTGATCGTCGAAAAGGACGAAAGCATACAGTTTAAAGCCGACACCGTTCATTCCTACAGAAACGTTGGAAATGAGCCCGCGATCCTGCACATGATCCTCTTTAACCCCTGAAGGCGGAGCGCTAAAGTGGGCCGGGCCCTTGGACGACAAAAAAAGGCCTCGGAGGAAATGGGTTCCTCCGAAGCCTTTTTTTGATTAGATTTCCGTCTCCGCGCTGCAAAGCACGACGGTCAGCGGGTCGCCCGAAAGGCGCGTGACCTTGGGGCCGTCCGCGTCCATCGACACCTCGAGCAGGCGCCCGCGGTAGACGATCTTGAACGCGTAGTGCGTAAAGCAGGGGGGCAGCACGGGGTCAAAGCATAGCCGCCCGGTCTGCGTGCGCATGCCCGCGAAGCCCTGCACGATCGCGAGCCACCCGCCCGCCATGGAGGTGATGTGCAGGCCGTCCTCGGTGTCGTTGTTGATGTTGTCCAGGTCCAGGCGCGAGGTGCGCTTGTACATCTCCACCGCCTTGTCCATGTCCCCGATCTCCGAAGCGAGGATCGCGTGCACGCAGGGGGAGAGGCTCGACTCGTGCACGCACATCGGCTCGTAGAAGTGGAAGTTGCGCTCCTTCGTCGCCTTGTCGTACAGGTGGCCCAGGAAGTACAGGCCCTGCAGGGTGTCCGCCTGCTTGATGAAGCACGAGCGCAGGATGCGGTCCCACGACCAGTGCTGGTTGATCGGCCGCTCGCTTTCCGGCAGGTCGCTCGCGGGCATCAGGTCCTTGTCCAGGAACGTGTCGTGCTGCACGAAGACGTCCCGCGCCTCGTCGTAGGGCAGGTACATCTTGCCCGCGATCTCCTCAAAGCGCGCGAGCTCCGGCTCCGTGATCGAGAGCTTCTCGCGCTTTTCTTCGCTCACGCCCCGCGCAACCTGGGCCGCGTAGGTCAGGCACCAGGCGGCCATGCGGTTGGTGTACCAGTTGTTGTTCACGTTGTTCTCGTACTCGTTGGGCCCCGTGACGCCGTGGATCATGTAGACGTCCTTTTCCTTCTGGTGGTGTACGCGCCCGGCCCAGAAGCGCGCGATGCCGATCAGCACGTCGATGCCGTATTCTTCCAGATACGCCGCGTCGCCCGTGTAGGTGACGTAGTTGAAGATCGCGTAGGCGATGGCCGCGTTGCGGTGAATCTCTTCAAAGGTGATCTCCCACTCGTTGTGGCACTCCACGCCCGTGAAGGTCACCATCGGGTAGAGCGCGCCCGGCAGGCCCTGCTGCTTCGCGTTGTGGTACGCGCCGTCCAGCTGCAAATAGCGGTACTTGAGAAGCTGGCGCGCCACGTCCTGCCCGGCGATGGCCATGTACAGGGGCAGGCAGTAGGCCTCCGTGTCCCAGTAGGTCGCGCCGCCGTACTTCTCGCCCGTGAAGCCCTTGGGCCCGATGTTCAGCCGCGCGTCCTCGCCGTAGTAGGTCGAGAAGAGCTGGAAGATGTTGTAGCGCACGCCCTGCTGCGCCGCGTCGTCCCCGCCGAGGGTGACGTCCGCGCGCTCCCAGCGCTCCGCCCACCGCGCCTCGTGCGCCTCGAGCAGCGCGTCGTAGCCCTTCGCGCGGGCCTCCTCGCACAGCCGCGCCGCCGCCGCGGGCAGCGCCGCCTCCTCCAGGTCGCGCGAGGTCGTCACGGCCACCAGTTTGTCGATGACCACGGTTTCCCCGGCCCCGGCGTTCGTCTTGTACACCAGCGCCGCGTAGCCCTCGTCCGTCTCGCCCGTCACCGGCGCGGCCCCGGTGACCACGCAGGTCATCGCGCCGCAGACCGCAAAGCGCGGCGTGCCGAACGGGTTCTCCTTTGTCTTCGCGCAGACGTACTGCACCGCTTCCGCCCGCTCGTCGTCCTGATAGGTCGAGCGGTAGGCCTCCGGCAGGCGCGGACCCTTCTGGGGCCCGATCTCGCCCTGGCCCGTGAAGTCCCAGAACGTCTCGTCGTAGTTGCTGTCCTCGTTCCTGACGCGCGCGTCCAGCGCCGGGATCAGGTGCACCGCCGCCTCGAACGAGGGCGTCACCGCCATGCGGATGCACAGAAGCTCCCGCGTGTCCACGGAGACGAAGCGCTCCACCGCCACGCTCACCTCGCCCGCGGGCAGGCGCACCGTGTACTCGCGGGTCAGCACGCCGCGCTTCATGTCCAGCGTGCGCTCGTAGGCGGTTACCTCCTCCCGGGCGAGGTCGATCTCGTGGCCGCCCACCACCACGCGCAGGGAGATGAGGTTCATCGCGTTGATGACCTTGCCGAAGTACTGCGGGTAGCCGTTCTTCCACCAGCCCACGCGCGTCTTGTCCGGGAACCACACGCCCGCCAGATACGTGCCCCGGTGGCTGTCGCCCGAATACGTCTCCTCGAAGTTGCCGCGCATGCCCATGTAGCCGTTGCCGATGCTGCAAAGGCTCTCCGACAGGCGCATATGGTCCTTGGGAAGCTCCGTCTCCGTCAGCTTCCACGGGTCGACCGAAAAGGCTGTGAACATGGTCTTCACGCTCCTGTTCATTCAAACGTTTGCTCGCCGAAAAAAATCCCGGCGCTTTGTACCAATTATCCTAAGGCCTGGCGTTGAATTTGTCAAGGGGACGCGCGCCCTTCGGCTTCCGCCATGCCCCTTCGCCGGGACGGTCGGCCTTCCGTCTCGTGCCAGTCCCTTAAAACGGCTTCTACCTGGGCGATCGGGAACAGACACCGTCTGTTGAATCCGATAGTCTGATAGAAGCGGCGCATAAACTGGATGTTGGAAAGGGAAAATCCCTTGCCGAATTCCCTTGTCGGTTCTTTGGAAAGCTGCCGGAGCGTCTGCTTCCCGTAACGGGCCCGCTCTTTGACTTCCTGCTCGTGATCATGCGCCCGATGTTCCAACAGGTGGACAGCAATTCAGCTCTTTGACTTCCTATATCGTAGAATTAGTATATATGGAATGTTCCATGGATAGAACCCCCGCCGTGCACGGTATACTCTTCTTAACGTACACCATACGGCGTGATTTGGAACGATAAGTCATCAAACGATGTATTTCGCAGTTCAGCCCGCGAACACGGAAAAAGCGCAGACGCGGGGCAAGGACGCGGCGCGCCCGACGGGCGGGCCGAAGCAGCTTGCTTTACAAAGCATGACGAACAGACTACAATGAAAAAATAAGGCCGGACGAGGCGCCGCCCGTCCGGGCGCGGAAAGGAAATGCGTATGGACATCGACAGCTTGCTGGCGGGCGGCCTGCGGGGCTGCGCCCTGATCACGCGGGGCGGGGAGACCCTTTGCCACAGGGCCTTCGGGTACGCGGACCTGCCCAACCGGGTTCCCAATCGGATCGACACGCGGTTTGCGACGGCCTCCGCGGGCAAGGTCTTCGTGGCGGTGGGCATTTTGCAGCTCATCGAGAGCGGGCGGCTGCGCTTTGCCGATTCCCTCGGCGAGCTGCTCGACCTCGACCTGAAGGCCATCGACCCGCACATCACGGTGGAGGAGCTGCTGACGCACACCTCCGGCATCCCGGACTACTTCGACGAGAGCGTCATGGAGGAGTACGAGGAGCTGTGGACCGACTTTCCCAACTACAGGGTGCGCAAGAACAGCGACCTGCTGCCGCTGTTCATCGACAAGCCCATGATGTACCCGCGCGGCGGCAGGTTTCAGTACAACAACACGGGCTTCGTGGTGCTGGCCCTCATCCTGGAGCGGGTGACGAACCTGCCCTTCGACGAGGCGCTGAAGCAGAGCGTCTTTGTCCCCTGCGGAATGCGCAGCACGGGGTACTACGAGCTGGACAGGCTGCCCGCGCGGTGCGCCGCGAACTACATCCTCGACGCGCGGGACGGCTCCTACCGCACCAACATCTACAGCGTCGACGCCAAGGGCACGGGCGCGGGCGGCGCGTTCACCACGGCGCAGGACGTCCGCTCGTTCTGGACGCATCTGCTGGCGGGCCGGCTGCTGTCGCCGGACATGACCGAGGCGATGCTCTCAAACCATAGCGGGGAAGCGCGCTGCTACGGCTACGGAATCTGGCTCGACGCGAAGGGGGAAGCCTGCACGCCCTACTTTCAGGGCAGCGACCCCGGCGTCAGCTTTCTTTCCCGCTACGACCGGGAGCGCGACCTGCTCATCACGCTCATGAGCAACTACGCAGACGACGTCTGGTATCTGATGCGGGCGCTGCGGGCCGCGCTCGAATAGGCCCCGGCGCGTCGCCGCGAAAGCCAAATTCTGATATTTGCGTTTTACTTGCTTCTTTTCAGAAAATCGGTTATAATAGATAAGATATCGCCTATCAGAAAGTTGAGGAACCATTTTTGCGATTTGAGGAAATGCAGTTGTCGCCCCAGGTTCGCCACGCGCTGGCGGACATGGGCTTTCAGGACGCCATGCCGATTCAGGAGCGGGTGCTGCCCGCCATGATGGAGGGCAGGGACGTCATCGGCCAGGCGCGCACGGGCACGGGCAAGACCGCGGCCTTCGGCGTGCCGCTCGTGGAAAAGATCGACGTGCGCCGCCGTCAGGCGCAGGCCCTGGTGCTCTGCCCGACGCGCGAGCTTTGCCAGCAGATTACGCGCGAGCTGAACAAGATCAGTCATTACAAGATGGGCGCGCGGGTGGCCGCCGTCTACGGTGGCGAGCCCATCCAGCGCCAGATCGAGGCGCTGCGCCGCACGCCGCAGATCGTGGTGGGCACGCCCGGCCGCCTGCTCGACCACGTGCGCAGGGGCACGGTGAAGCTTGACGCCGTCTCCTGCGTCGTCATCGACGAGGCGGACGAGATGCTGCAAATGGGCTTTCAGGAGCAGATGGACGCGGTGATGGAGGCCGTGCCCTCCGCGCGGCAGACGGCGCTGTTCTCCGCGACCATGACGCGCGAGGTGCTGCAAACCGCGCGCAGGTACCAGCAGGGCGAGCCCGTGCGCGTGAGCGTGGATTCGGGCGAGCTCACCGTGCCGCAGATCGCCCAGTATTACGTGAACGTCACCGGCCGGGATAAGACCCAGGCGCTGGTGGACCTGCTGCAAGGCGAGGTGCTCTCTTCGCCCGAGGCGGGCCGGGCCATCGTGTTTTGCAACATGCGCGCCCGGGTCGAGGAGATCGGCGAGGCGCTCTCGCGGGCGGGCCTGCCCGCGGCGGCGCTGCACGGCGAGATGCGCCAGATTCAGCGCGAGCGCGTGATGAACGGCTTCCGCCGGGGCAACATCCGCGTGCTCGTCGCCAGCGACGTGGCCGCGCGCGGCATCGACGTGAGCAACGTGTCGGCGGTGCTGAACTACGACCTGCCGCAGGACGTGGCCTTCTACGTGCACCGCATCGGCCGCACGGCCCGCGCGGGGCGCGCCGGGGTCAGCTACTCGCTCGTCTCCACGGGCGAATCCGCGAAGAAGCTCACCGAGATCGAGCGCTTTACCCGCGTGCGGGTGGAGCCGATGCCCGGCACCGAGCCCCTGCCCGCCGCGCGCGTGCGTCCCGCCGCCGGGCGCATGGGCGCAAACCGCCGCCCCTCCTCCGGCAGAGGGTCTGCTCCCGGCAGAGGGTCTGCCCCCGGCAGGGCCTCCGCCTCCGGGCGCGGCGCGAACACCGGACGGGGCGCCTCCGCCCGGCCGGGCCAGGAG
>JAEXCG010000203.1 GCA_023402355.1 Bacillota bacterium
GTTGTAGCCCATGGAGTTGAACAGGAAGATCAGCGGCGCGCCGAACACGACCGCGCTGCCGTAGTTTAAGGAGCCCTGCAGGATCGGCGCGACGATCAGGATGGTCACGTAGATCCAGATGACCGGCAGCGTGATGAACGTGATGCCGATCAGGCCCTTGACGCCCGTCGCGGACATGGCGTTTTGCAGCATGCCGACGCTCAGCACGGTTGCGATCAGCGGGAAGATCTGCTCGAACGTCTTGTTGAGGATCTTTCCGTATTCCTTGAAGCTCGTCTTCTTGGGGTTGCACAGCATGGCCACGACCGTGGAGAGCACGAACATCAGCGGCAGGCCCAGCGTGGGAATGTAGAACGCGAAATAGGAGGAAACCAGGAACAGCGCCACCAGCGTCGCGAGCGGCAGAAGGATGCGCGCCCAGCTCACGTCCGGCGAGCCGTCGGAGAGCTTTTCGAGGATCTCTTCCTTGCTCTGGCGCTTGGTGCCCCAGCCCAGATAGATGATCGCGAAGATGGAGACGACGACGATCGGCACGAGCAGGGGCAGCGTGAAGCCGACATAGGGAATGTCGGAGCCCGAGGCGATCATCATGGCCCACAGGTTGACGGGCGGCGCCGCCGCGCTCAGGATCGCGAAGATGAACACGAAGGCCGCCGTCTTCTTTTCAGACAGGCCCATCGCGCGCACGATCGTCGCCACCATGGCGCCCAGCACGAAGATGGAGATGCTGCCGGCGCCCGTCAGCGCGCCGGGGATCAGCATGAAGACGGCCATGAACGCGAGCAGAACCCACTTGCTCTGAAAGCGCGATACGAGCTTCCTCGTGACCGTCGAGATGGCGCCCGTCGCGGAATACACGTTGACGAAGACGGACGCGGCGATAAAGAGCAGCGCGATGTCCAGGTTGACGAACAGACCCTCTACGAGCACACGTGAAATCGAGGTCGTCCAGCCGAACCCGGCGCCGAACAGGACGCCCACGACCGCCGTGATGGCCATGGAGATGTCCGGCGACTTCAGGAAGATGCTGCTCAGGACGAATGCTACCACCATAGCAACAAGAATTATCGATGTACTGATGTACATGGACATGAATGTTGCCCTCCTTCATACTCCCCCGTTATCTACCTGAAATGACAGGAGCAGAGGAACTTGATCTCCCGTCATTTGAATGGGCTTATTCCTTCGGGCAGGCGGCCTTGGCCAGCTCGATGAAGTCCATGGAGCCGTCCAGGATCGTCAGCGGAATGCCGTACTGCTCCTTGAGCGCGTCGAACCGGCCGTCCGTGTTGCCGTCGGCGACCACGATCATCCAGGAGGCGAAGGGGCACACCGCGTCGATGCAGCGCTCGTTGGCGTTCGTGGGGATGGTGGAGCGCTTGTCCTTTTCCAGCAGCACCGCGATGACCGGAACTTCCTTTTCCTTCGCGGCCGCCATCAGCTCGTCCACGCGCGCCACTTCCTGGTCGAGGGTGATGCCCGTCGCGCCCAGGCCCTTGTCCGTGGAGCCGATGACGATCACGATCGCGCCGTACTCGCGCTCGTCGAGGTCCTTGGCGTAGGGAACGTCCACGTAGTAGTAGTCCGAATCCTCGGTGAGCGTGCCGGCGCGGCTGACGAGCAGACGGCCCATCTTGCCGCCGGGGCCCTGGCCCGCGTTGGTAATCATAAAGGGCGTCTTGATTTCCATGACCGGGTCGCCGGACATTTCCGCCGACGCGAACAGCGGCAGGGACAGGACGAGGCACAATACGAGAATACTGCTAAGAATCCGCTTCATTTTGATACTCCTTTTCTTCACACAGGCCCCCGCAGGGCCGCCTTCCATGCGCCTGGCATGACCGGCCTGCGGGCGCGGGATTTTTCGCGGGCAAATGAAAAGGGATCGCTGTCCATTTCAGCCTGATGAGCCGCCTCCGGGAGAAATAACCCTAAATCAGCCGAACACATCAAAGACGCGAAATAGCAATCCCTTCCTATTCCTGAAAGGCCGGACGGCCTTTGCCCGCTCCGACGGGTACACGGTCGGTGGCCCACCACCGCATACACGGACCGCTCAATCCATCGGGTTTTCACCCCTCCCCCATACATGTTTTCCCTATGAATCCGCCGCATCACAGCGGCGGGTTATAGCTTAAAACCCCTCGCCCGTTTGCCCCCGCCTGCGCGCCTTCGTGAAACCGATATTCACGGCGCCGAAGGGATAGAACCGGCCGAAAAAAAGAAAGACCCATCCTCAGATGACCGCGCGCGGCCCCGCACCGGAACGCGCCGCAGGTCAGACGTTAAAGATGCACTTTTTTACAATAAACACAAATTTCACATGGGTATTATAGACCAAACCGCGAAAAATGTCAAATTCAAACGCGAATTTTTATTTATGTTTTTTATTTACAAAAACTTATAAAAAGTGGTAAATGAAAGTCGGCCGTTTTCGCCCCCGCCACCGGCGCGAAAACGGCGCGCCCGCTCCCCCGGCCGGGCGCCGAAAAGCGAGGCGCGCCGCCGTTTTTTGTCGACAATTTTCTTGACAAAGACGCGCGATAACGGTATATTTATGCGTATCTTCACATATAGATTAGAGGAGAACCCCCATGAACGAAAAGCGTCCCTTCGTGACGGCCGAGAAGCTGCGCGAGATCACAAAGACCTATCCGACCCCCTTTCATCTGTACGACGAGCGCGGCATCAGAAAGACCGCGCGCGACCTGTATAAAGCGTTTTCGTGGAACCCGGGCTTCCGCGAGTTCTTCGCGGTGAAGGCCACGCCCAACCCCTACATCCTTAAAATTTTGAAGGAGGAGGGCTGCGGGGTCGACTGCGCGAGCGAGACGGAGCTGATGCTCGCCTCCGCCGTCGGCTTTTCGGGCGACTACACCTTCTTCTCTTCCAATGTAACGCCCGCGCAGGAGTACCGGCGCGCGATTTCGCAGGGCGCTGTCGTCAACCTGGACGACTTCACGCACATCGACTTCCTGGAGCGCGTCGCCTCCATCCCGGAGACGATCTGCTGCCGCTACAACCCCGGCGGGGACTTCGCCATCGGCAACGCCATCATGGACAAGCCCCAGAACGCCAAGTACGGCATGACCTACCCCCAGCTCGTGCAGGCCTTCCGGCTGCTCAGGGAAAAAGGGGCGCGCCGCCTGGGCATCCACGCCTTCCTGGCCTCCAACACCCTGACCGACGCCTACTACCCCACGCTCGCGCGCATCCTCTTTGAGACGGCCGTGCGCCTGCAGGAGGAGACGGGCGTGCGGCTCGACTTCGTCAACCTCTCCGGCGGGGTGGGCATCCCCTACCGCCCCGGCGAGCGCGCGAACGACATCTTCCAGATCGGCGAGGGCGTGCGCCGCGCGTTCGAGGAGGTGCTCGTGCCCGCGGGTATGGGAAATGTGAAGATCTATACGGAGCTGGGCCGCTTCATGCTGGGGCCCTACGGCCTGGTCGCCGCCACGGTGCTGCACCACAAACACATCTACAAGGAGTACGTCGGCCTGGACGCCAGCGCCGTCGACCTCATGCGCCCGGTGATGTACGGCGCGTACCACCACATCACCGTCATGGGCAAGGAGGACTGGCCGCTCGACCACGTGTACGACGTGACCGGCGGCCTGTGCGAGAACAACGACAAGTTCGCCGTGGACCGCCCCCTGCCCCGCGTCGACGACGGCGACCTGGTGGTCATTAGCGACACCGGCGCGCACGGCTTTTCCATGGGCTACAACTACAACGGCAAGCTCAGGAGCGCCGAGCTCCTGCTCCGGGAGGACGGCTCGGTGCGCCTCATCCGCCGCGCCGAAACCCCGAAGGATTACTTCGCGACCTTCGACTTTCAGGACGAATTTCACTTCGCGTAAATGCATAAACCGGACCGTTTTTGAAAGGCGATGCAGGCAAAAGCCCGCCACCGCCTTTCTTCTTTTTGGGAAAAACACAAAATACGAAGTTCTAAAAAAGTATTCCTTCACTTTGAACTTTTTTTGAGCATCAAACATCGTCTTTTGAAAGAAAATGCATGAACGCCATATTTGCTGTTGCATTTTCCCTTTTGACGTGTTATACTCTCTTTATCGCTCGCCGGAAGGGGTGAACCCCTCCGGCGAAAATCCCCCTGAAAGGAGGCGAAGGGCATGTCTGAAACGGCGGCGGCAAAGCCGATGATTTCCCTTTCGGACGTTCACCTGCACTTTGGTTCCCTGCACGTGCTAAAGGGCATCGACCTTTCGATCCCGGAGGCCTCCAAGACGGTCATCATCGGGCCGTCGGGCTCCGGCAAGTCGACGATGCTGCGCACGATCAACTGCTTCGAGCGGCCCCAGCAGGGGCACGTGACGGTGGACGGAAAGGACATGACGCGGCTGCGGCCGCGCGAGCTGCACCAGGCCCGGCGCGAGATCGGGATGGTCTTTCAGTCCTTCAACCTCTACCCGCACAAGACGGTGCTGCAGAACCTGACGATGGCCCCCATCCTGCTCAAGAAGGAGCCGAAGGACGCGGTGACCGAGCGGGCGCGGATGCACCTCAAAAACGTGGGTCTGCTCGACAAGGCGGACGCCTACCCGGCGCAGCTCTCCGGCGGCCAGCAGCAGCGCGTGGCCATCGCGCGGGCGCTGAACATGAACCCCAAGGTGCTGCTCTTCGACGAGCCGACCAGCGCGCTCGACCCGGAGATGATCAAAGAGGTGCTGGACATCATGATGGAGGTCGCCAAGGAGAACATCACGATGCTCTTCGTCACCCATGAAATGGGCTTCGCATCCACCATCGCCGACCGGGTGCTCTTCCTGGACGGCGGTGTGGTGATAGAGGACGGCTCGCCGGATCAGGTGTTCAACCACCCGAAGTCCGAGCGGACGAAACTCTTCCTATCCAAGATTTTGTAAGGAGGGACTTTCATGAAAAAGATTCTTGCTCTGGTGATGGCGCTGTGCCTGTTTGCCCTGCCCTGCCTGTCGCTGGCGGAGGGCGAGCTGGACGCGATCAAGTCTCGCGGCTACATCAAGGTCGGCGTCAAGGCGGACGTGCCGGGCTTCGGCCTGCTCGACCCGGCGACGAACGAGTACAGCGGCCTGGAGATCGACCTGGCGCGCCTGATCGCGGCCAAGATCTTCGGCGTGGACGTGGCCGACGTGGCCAAGTACATCCAGTTCACCCCCGTGACCGCCAAGACCCGCGGCCCGGAGCTGGACAACGGCAATCTGGACATGGACGTCTCCACCTTCACGATCAAGCCCGAGCGCCTGGAGCTCTACGAGTTCTCGAAGCCCTATTACGTCGATTCCATCGGCCTGATGGTGCTCAAGGATTCGGGCATCAAGTCCTTCGACGACCTGCTCTCGGACGACACCGTGATCGGCGTGGCCCAGGGCTCCACCACCCGCGACGCGCTGACGAACGCGGCGGCGGAAAAGGGCGTCACCTTCGGCCTCGACAAGTTCGACGAGATGGCCGACTACCCCACGCTCAAGGAGGCGCTGGTCGCGCACCAGACCGACTGCTTCTCCGTGGATAAGTCCATCCTCGGCGGCTATTTGGACGACTCGGTGGAAATCCTGCCCGACAGCTTCACCGAGGGCGCGCAGCCCTACGGCGTGGCCATCAAGAAGGGCAACACGGAGCTGCTCGCGCTGGTCGACGAGCTGATCGCCGAGCTTCGCGCGGCGGGCACCATCGACGAGCTGGCGGCGAAGTACCCGCAGCTCGCCAAGATCGACTGGGACGTCATCGACGCGCACACCGCGGAGCTTTGGCCTGCGGCCTGATCTACGATTCGGAAAGGGGGAAGGACGGCTGGTTCCGCCTTCCCCCTTTTTGCCGCGTTTTCCCATCTGCTTGCCTGAAAACGGCTGCCTGCTTTGCGGCAGGCACCCGTTTTCAGGCGGGGCGGGCCCTGCCCGCGGCCGCACGCTGAGGCGATAAAAAACGAAAAGGAGGGTGAGGTCTATGGATTTTGTCAGCGGATTCCAAAAAATCTTCGGCGCCAAGCGCTGGCTCGAGCTGTACGACGCGCGCGGCGAGGTGCTGGCGGGCTTTGTGATGACGGTGAAGGTCTCGTTCTTTTCGCTGATCATCGCGCTAGTTATCGGCGTCCTGGTGGGCCTTGCGCTGACGTCCGGCCGAAGGTGGCTGGAGCGCATCTGCCGCGCGTACATCGCGTTCTTTCAAAACACCCCGCTCGTCATTCAGGTCATCCTCATCTATCTGGTCATCATGCCGGCGATGGGCATCTACCGCAAGAAGGTGGAGGCGGGCATCATCGGCCTTTCGATCTACACGGGCGCGTACTGCGCGACGATCGTGCATTCCGCGATTCAGAGCGTGCCGGCGGGCCAGTTCGAGGCGGCCAGCAGCCAGGGCTTCGGCTTCTGGCGGTCCATGGCGCACGTGATCCTGCCGCAGGCGGTGCGCATCGCCCTGCCGCCGCTCACGAATCAGGCGGTGAACCTCATTAAGAACTCGTCGGTGCTCGCGGTCATCACCGCGCGCGACCTCATCTATTCGCTGGACTCCATCGCCGCGCGCAGCGACAACTACGGCCCCCCGCTGCTGATGACGGGCCTCCTGTACCTGTGCATCTGTCTGCCGATTTCCCTGCTCGCGCGCCATCTGGAAGGGAGGCTGGTAAGGCATGGCTAATCCCATCGACTGGATCGTCTCGTTCTTTCAAAATGAGATCTTCGTGGTGTACACGCCGCTGTTCTTCAAGGTGCTGGGCGAGGGCCTGATGGTGACGCTCAAGATTTCGCTGTGCACGATCGTCATCTCGTTCCTCGCGGGCTCGGCGCTGGCCATCATGCGCAACAGCAAGAACCCGGCGGCGCACTGGATCGCGACGATCTACGTGGAGACGGTGCGCAACATCCCCCTGCTCTTCTTCATCACGATGATGGTCTTCTTCTCCCCCTTCCCCTCCAACAAGATCTTCAACGCCATCCTGGCGATGAGCATCTTCACCTCCGGCGTGGTGGCGGAGATCGTGCGCGGCGGGCTCAACGGCGTGCCCAAGGGCCAGTGGGAGGCGGCCAGCAGCCAGGGCTTCGGCACCCTGCAGGCGATGGTCCACGTCATCCTGCCGCAGGCCTACCGGCGCATCCTCGCCCCCATGATCGCCCAGTTCGTCACGACGATCAAGGACACGTCGTTTTGTGCGGTGCTGGCCATGGGCGACCTGTACGACCGGGCCAAGCAGGCGATCAACCAGCTCAACCTGCGCGACCACACGGCCATGGTCTACGTCACCGTGGCGCTGGTCTACTTCGTGGTGTGCTTCACCTTTACGAACATCGCCAAGCGCGTGCAGCGCAGCACGTACGTCATCAAA
>JAEXCG010000007.1 GCA_023402355.1 Bacillota bacterium
CGAAGGATTACGACACGATCGCGCTGGCGTACAACAAGGAAATCTTTGACGCGGCGGGCATCGCCTACCCCGACGACACCTGGACTTGGGATACGCTGCGCGAGACCGCGAAGAAGCTGACCGACAAGGAAAAGGGCATTTACGGCTTCGGCGCGCCGAACGACACGCAGTCCGGCTACCTCAACTTCATCTATCAGAACGGCGGCTTCGCCTTTGAAAACGGCGTGTCGGGCTACAACCTGCCCGAGACGCAGGAAGCCATCAAGGCCTGGATGGACCTGATGCTGGTGGACGGCGTCTCCCCGAGCCTGGAATCCTTCACCGACATGGGCAACGACGACCAGTTCCAGGCGGGCAAGCTCGCGATGGAGTTCGTGGGCAGCTGGATGATGTCCGCTTACACGAGCAACGAGCTCATCAAGGACAAGTTCGACCTGTGCGTGCTCCCGGCGGGCAAGCAGCGCGCCTCGATCTACAACGGCCTGGGATACGCCGGCGCCTATAACACCGCGCATCCGGACGTGGTGAAGGACTTCCTCGCCTTCTGCGGCGGCGAAGAGGCCAACATCCTGCAGGCGAAGAACAAGGCGGCGATCCCGGCCTACGCGGGCACCGAGAAGTACTTCACCGACAACTTCGAGGGCATCAACATCGCCTGCTACACCGAGATGATCTCCTACGGCGTGCAGTTCCCGTTCTCGCCGAACAAGTCCCTGTGGGAAGGCACCGAGACGGAATTGATGACGGCCGCCTACACCGGCGAAATGACGGTCGAAGAGGCCTGCAACCAGCTTCACGAGACGATCACCGAGATCGAAGCGGAATAACCCTGATATTTCGGGCGACAGGGGAGGCGCGCGCCTCCCCTGCTTTGGATTCTTTTCGCTCGCATGAGCGCAAATACGCGCGCCAAACCGGCGTTGGGGCGCTGAAATAGGGAAGGAAGGGTGCTTATGACCGTCCAAACGGCCCGTACGGATCTGCGTACACGCCGGCCGCGCCTGAAGAGCGAATGGCTGTGGGCCTACCTGCTCGTGGCGCCGACGATTATCGGCCTGATCGTGCTGAACATCTATCCGTTTTTTCAGACGATCTACCTGAGCATGCTCAAATCGCAGGGGCTGGGGCCGGCGAAGTTCGTCGGGCTCAAAAACTTTGAAAAGCTGTTTTCGGACAGCATGATCTGGCAGTCCACTTCCAACACCGTTTACTTCATGGTGCTGACCGTGCCGGTCGGCGTGTTCATCGCGCTGATCCTGGCGACGCTGCTCAACTCCAAGATACGCGGACGCGACGTCTACCGGGCGATCTACTTCCTGCCCATGGTGGTCGCTCCGGCGGCGGTCGCGATGGTGTGGCGGTGGATCTTCAACGCGGAATGCGGCATCCTCAACCAGTTTCTCGGCCTTTTCGGCGTTCCGGCCATAAACTGGCTCTCCGACCCGAAGACGGCGCTGCTCTCCTGCGCGATCATCTGCATCTGGAGCGCGGTGGGCTACGACCTGGTGCTGATCCTGGCGGGCCTGCAATCCATCCCGCGCACGTATTACGAGGCGTGCGAAATCGACGGGGCGAACGCGGTGCAGCGCTTTTTCCACATCACCGTGCCGCTGATCTCGCCGACGCTCTTCTTCGTGGTCATGATGCGCGTCATGTCCTCCATCAAGCAGTTCGACACGGTGTACATGCTCATCAAGAGCACCAACCCGGCCTATAAAAAGGCCGTGACGCTGATGGTGCTGTTCTACCGGGAGGCGTTTGAGAAGTTTAACAAGGGCTACGCTTCGACGATCGTGCTGTGGAGCTTTGCGCTCATCTGCGTGCTGACGTTCTTCCAGTTCATCGCGGAGAAGAAGCTCGTGCACTATGATTAAAGGAGGTGCTTTCATGCAGGCTGAAACGACCCAGATCAAACCCCGAATGACGAGGCAGCAAAGAGGCCGCGCACTGGTGCACCTCATCCTGTGCATCGGCTCGTTCGTCATGATCTTCCCGTTCATATGGATGCTCCTGACCTCCTTTAAGAGCCTGGGCGAATCCATCCTCATCCCGCCGACGATCTTCCCCAGCAAGTGGCTGACGGAAAACTACAGCGAGGTGCTGCGCACCCTGCCATTTGACAAGCTGTACATCAACACGCTGCTGCTGATCTTCTGGCGCGTGCTGTGCGCCACGATCTTTTCCTCGATGGCGGGCTTCGCGTTCGCCAAGCTGAACTTTCCGCTCAAGAACGTGCTGTTCTTCCTCGTGCTGACGCAGCTCATGCTGCCCTCGCAGGTGTTCATCATCCCCCAGTACCTGATGCTGTCCTCCATGAACCAGTTGAACACCCAGTTCGCTCTCGTGTTTCCGGGACTCGTCAGCGCGTTTGGCACCTTCTTCCTGCGCCAGTTCTACCTGGGGCTGCCGAACGACCTGACCGAGGCGGCGAGGCTGGACGGGTGCAACACCGGGCAGACGTTCCTGCTGGTGCTCATGCCGCTGACCAAGACGTCGCTGATGGCATTGGCCGTGTTCACCGCCGTCTTCGCCTACGGCGACATGATGTGGCCGCTGATCGTCAACATGAACATCGACAAGATGACGCTTTCCGCAGGTATCAGCTCGCTGCAAGGCCAGCATTCCACGAAGTACCCGATCATGATGGCGGGCTCCGCGCTCGCGATGATCCCGATGCTCGTGCTTTACCTGATCTTCCAGCGCCAGTTCATCGAGGGCATCGCCCTGACCGGCACCAAAGCCTGAAGAAAAGCGAAATCAGGGAGGGGAGAAAACAGCCCTTCCCTGATTTTTTCTTGCATTTCGCTCGAAAATCCGCTAAGATAATAGATTAGGAATGCATGCGGCAAGTCCGCTTACGGAGGAATGGTTTTTGAGTCAGGACAGGCTTTCCCACATTCGCAATTTCTGCATCATCGCGCACATCGACCACGGCAAGTCCACGCTGGCCGACCGGCTGCTGGAGCGGACCGGCGTCTTTGAAAAGCGCGAAATGGTCGAGCAGATTTTGGACAGCATGGAGCTGGAGCGCGAGCGCGGCATCACCATCAAGTCCAAGGC
>JAEXCG010000036.1 GCA_023402355.1 Bacillota bacterium
GGTTCGGCGGCGGCGCGCGCGGCGGCGGATTCGGCGGCGGCGGTTCGCGCGGCGGCGGCGGCGGTTCCCGCAAGTTCTGACAAAGGAATCTAGAGCGTCGATTGACTTGTAAACCTTTTTACTTGACAATCGGCGCTTCTTTTGCTTCAATAGGGGGGTATCATGGGGACTTGCCGAGGAGGAGGATATCATGGCTAAAGATAAACGCGCCCCGAAGACCGGCATCACCATCGAGGCGGTGCTGCGCTGTGCGCTCGTCGTGGGGCTGCTCGCGCTGCAGCTCCTGTTGCTGCTGGTCTTCGTGCGCTTTCTGCGTTCCTACGCGGTGACGGTCTATTCGCTGCTGGAGCTGGGCTGCTCCATCGCGATCGTGGCGCTCGTTTCCGAGCACGAGGACGCGTCCTACCGCTTTGCCTGGGTGGTCTGTGTGCTGATTATGGGCGTCTTTGGCCTGGTGCTCTACCTGATGTGGGGGCGCGGCACGCGGCGCAACAAGCTGGGCACGCGCATCCGCACGGTGTTCGGCGGCCGCCGGGAGGTGCTCGCGCAGGACGCGCGGGTGTCGCAGGCGCTCGCGCAGCGCAGCCCGGACTGCGCGCGGCTGTCGGACTACCTGACGCGCCAGGGCTTCCCGGTCTACGCAAACACGAAGACGGCCTTCTACCCGCTGGGCGAGCAGGCGTTCGACGCGATGCTTCAGGACATGGAGGCGGCGGAGCGCTATATCTACATGGAGTTCTTCATGGTCTTCGAGGGCCAGATTTACGAGCGGGTGCTGGACGTGCTGACGCGCAAGGCCGCGCAGGGGCTGGACGTGCGCCTGATGTACGACGACATGGGCTCTTTGGTTACGACCTCGCGCGCCTTTCTGGAGCGGCTGGAGAGCGCGGGCGTCAAGGTCGTGATCTTCAACCCCGTGCAGCGCTACGTGCACCAGATGTACCTCAACTACCGCGATCACCGCAAGATTTTGTCCATCGACGGGAACGTGTGCTACACGGGCGGCATCAACATCGGGGACGAATACGCGAACCTGTACCCCAAGCACGGCCACTGGAAGGACACGGCGGTACGCCTGGAGGGCGACGCGGCGTACAGCCTGACGGTCTTCCTGCTTCAGATGTGGCAGGCCTGCACGGAGGAGAAGTTCGAGTTTGCGGCGTTCCGTCCGCGCGGCGTGCAGGCGCCGGAGGGCGGCTTCGTGCAGCCCTACGAGGACGGCCCGCACAACAACCCCAACAACCCGGCCGAAAACGTCTACCGCCAGATCATCTGCGGCGCGAAGAAGTACGTGTACGTCACCACGCCCTATCTGGTGCTGGACGACGTGCTGCTCAGCGAGCTGTGCGTCGCGGCGCAGAGCGGCGTGGACGTGCGCATCATCATCCCCGGCATCCCCGACCACTGGTACGTGCAGCAGGTGAGCCTCTCGTTCAGCGGCCCGCTGATGGCCAGCGGCGTGCGCATCTACAAGTACACGCCGGGCTTCATCCACGCGAAGATGTGCGTGTGCGACGACGTGCAGGCCACGGTCGGCACGGTGAACTTCGACTACCGCTCGTTCTACCTGCACTACGAGGACGGCGTCTACTTCGTAAACGACCCGGTCGTCTCGCAGGTGAAGGACGACATCGAGGCGCTCTTCAGCCAGTGCGAGGAGCTGCACTACGACGCCTGGCTGCGCCGCCCGTGGTACAACAAGCTCATTCAGCCGGTGCTGCGCATCTTCGCGCCCATGATGTAACCAGGGTTTCACCCTGGACCCACCAGGGCGCTGCCCTGGACCCGCGGATGCTGCGCATCCTTCGCGCTTCGCGGCGTTGAGCGCTGCGCGGGCGGAAAAACGGAGCCCCTTCGGAAGAAGAGGCTCCGTTTTTTGCTGGAGCGGCGTTGTGCGTGTAGGGGACGGGTTTCCCGTCCCGCGTGTCCTTATACCGGAAGGGGCGCTTCCTGGCCGCCGTAGCGGCAGGGGCCCGGGGAGGGACGCCCTCCCCGGCGGAAAGCGCCTTTTCGCGCCTCACTCCGGGCTGCGCAGCGCCGCTACAGCGCGCTCGAAGAAGGCTTCGTCCTGCGCGAACCCGTCGGTCTGCTCGACGGTGAGCGTCAGCTCCATCCGTTTGCCCAGCGTCGCCACGCCCACCACGCGCCGGGCGTTGGGCACCAGCGGCGGCGCGAAGGTGAAGCCTGTGAGCGCGTAGGGCCCGCAATGCGTGGGGAGGTCGAGCCTGCCCAGATTGGACAGGCTGATGCCGCGCGGGTTGCCGTCGTAGCCGAAAAGGCGCTGTAACCGCCGGGCGGCGCGGTTGTCGTAGCCGTCGAAAGCCGCGAAGTACGCCGCGTCGATCAGCGTCGGCGGAAGGCTGCTCAAAAAGGCGATGAGGAAGAACTTCCGGCGGGGGTCGTCCAGCTTTCGGCGGATCAGGCAATGCAGCCTGCTCGCGTTCTCGCCCAGGCTCTTGCGTCCGTCGTAGGCGTAGACCGCGGAGATGCCGGTGGCGTGGTTGCCCATGCAGCGCAGCCCCTTGGGCCTGGCGTCGGCGGCGAGGCCGATGTCCGTGCGCCCGCCCGACGCGCGAAACAGCGCCGCCGCGATCAGCGTGCCGATGGTGACGCCGTGCGCGTGCGCGGTGTCTTGCAGGCGGCGGAGCGCTTCCGCGTCGAACCCCGCCTGAAGGATGCGCACGTCGCGCGACTGCCAGTAGCGCGCGCTCATGCGGCGCAGGTCGTCCGGCGTAAACGCGCGCCCCGTGCGCGCCCATTCGCCGGCGAGGCTGCGCACGAGCAGGCGCAGGACGGGCGAGAGCCGCCCGCCCTCCGGTGGGATCTCCTGCGCCCGCGCGGGCTTGAAGGGGAGGGGTTCGCCCGCGAGCGCGTGCAGCACGTCCCCGGCGAAGCTGACCATCGACAGGCCGTCCGCCGCGATATGGTGGGCGATGAGCAGCAGGCGCGTCCCCTCCGGCGCGGGCAGACGGAAGGCCCGCATCAGCTCGCCGCCCTCGATGTCGAAGGGAATCCTCGCCTGAGCGCGGACGAGGGTTCGCCAGTCTGCCTCGTCCGCCGTGCGTAGGGGCAGGACCGGCACGTGGGGCAGGAACGCGGCGCGCCCGTCCTGCCCCCCGCGCACGCGGGTCTTCAGGATGCCGTTGGCCGCGGCCGCGCTTTGCAGCGCCTCCTCCAAGCCGCCGTGCGTCACGGGGCCGCCGAGCTCCAGCAGCACCGCGACGTTTATGTTGGGGCAAAAGAGGTGCGTGCGCTCCGTGGTAATCTCAAGGCTCATGGGGTTCACCGTCTTTCCCGCGCAGGCTGACGTGCGCGAAGTCTCCGCATGCCTCGAGCAGCAGCGCGCGCAGCTCTCCCGGGTCCAAGCACGCGTCGTTCCCCGTGACGATGCAGGCGATGCCGTGCGTGAAGATCCACATCTTCATGAAGATGTTCGGGTCGATCGTCTGCGCGCCGTCCGCGCCCGCGCGGGGAAGTCCGGCGGCCAGGTCGCGGAGGCTGCCGAGCGCGTAGCCGTGCGATAGGCACAGCAGGCGGAAGAGATGGGGCTCCGCCTGCGCGAGGTTCACATAGGTCAACCCCATGCTCAGAAAGAGCGGCGTGTCCGCATCCGACGGCGGGGCGGTCATCCGCTCCTCGAAGAAGCGGCGTGTGCGCTCGCAGACCGCCGCCTTCAGCGCCTCCATGCTCTGAAAGGCGCGGAAGATGGGCTGCGTGGAGCAGCCGAGCGCCTCCGCCAGCGCGCGGGCGGTGACGCGCTCGAAGCCGTCCCTGCGCGTGAGCTCAAAGGCTTTTTCCACGATGGCGTCCTGGGAGACGCGCTCCTGCGGCGGCATGGCTTTTCCTCCAATAAATAACATCGTTATGTAACAATGTTATTGTACTAAACCTTTCCCCGTTCTGTCAACCCCTTTCAGCTTGTTACGCAGCTTTTTGAAACAAAAAAGACCCTCCGTAAGGAAAAGGTCTTTGTTTTTGACGACTGAAAGCGGCTGAGGGGACCTTCTTCGCCGGGTACGCGGTTTGCGTTTTCCATGCCTTCGCCGCGTTTATTGCGATTTCTTCTCTAAAAGCGTCCAGATGTCCATCTCGGGCCAAGCCGCGGACTCAAACCGGCGCGCCTCGTAGACCTCCGCGTCGATCAACAGATCGCTTCTTCGCCATGCGTCAAGGCCGTCGATAAATGTTCCGATGCGGGCGTATCCCTCGCCAAGCGCGGGCCCGACGAGTTGCCCCTTATCCGGGGCGGAAAAGCGCACGCGCGCGTAATCGCCGGCGGGAAGCGTGAAGCCGCGCGTCCCCGCCGGCAGGTCCGCGATGCTTTCGACCTGGTCGCCCATCATGTAGGTAAAGGTTCCGGTCTCCGGCGTCCACTCCGCGCAGATGCCCAAGCGCAGGCAGGGCACGACGCGCCCCGGAATCGTCGCGGGGACGTCCTGAGCAAAAAAATCTCCGATCAGCCGGTCGATCGTCGGCATGTGTTCGGGGGTTCCAAACACGACGCGTGCCGCGCACCCGACGATGGGGATCGGCTCGCTCAGGTGAAAGATGTCGCAGTTGAACCCTGTTTTCTCTTCCATAAACCGCCATCCTTTTTGTGTTACTCATTCCCTGCGGTCAGGATACCATACTTTTTTGAAGCTGTATACACAGATCCTGACTTCGATTCAAAAAGATGCGGGGGTTGCCCGCATCTGCGCGGCGCGGCTCCTCGCAGGGGTGAGTTTCGTGTGCGCTTTCTTGCACGGCTCCCCTCCGGGCATCTGCCCATCAGACGCCTGCGGGGGCGGAGCCCCCGCCCAGCGCGTCGACAAAGCGGCATACGCCACTTTGTCGAGATTACGGGTGATTTTTTCACTCCGCAAAACTGCGTTTTGCTGCGGAAAAAGCCCCGACAACGAAGGGAGCGAAGCGACTAGGCGCGAGGACAGCGCGAAGCGCTCCGCAGGGCCGTACCCAGCGCATAGCGCTGGGCGAAGCGGGCAAAGCCGGGCGATATGATTGCAGTCTTGCAGACGGCTTTGGGTTTGTCTGTCTTCGATGGGTTTGTCATCGGTCTGAACGGAGCCCCTTCGGAAGAAGAGGCCCCGTTTTTTGCTGGAGCGGCGTTGTGCGTGTAGGGGACGGGTTTCCCGTCCCGCGTGTCCCTTATACCGGAAGGGGCGCTTTCTGGCCGCCGTAGCGGCAGGGGTCCGGGGAGGGACGCCCTCCCCAGCGGGGGCAGGGGGGCGGAGCCCCCGCCGTTCCCCGCTCATCCCTCCTCGTCCGCCATGCGCTCCGCGAGCTCCATGGCGAGCAGGGCGATGCGGTCCTTTTTAAGGAGGTTGCTCGTGTTGGACAGGCTGCGCTTGTCCCAGGCTTCCTCGGCCAGGCGGTCGGCGGCGTAGAAGAAGTGGAACACCTCTTTGCCCCGGAACGCGGCCAGCGCCGCGACCGCCGAGCACTCCATGTCCACGCACACGCAGCCGTCTTCCCGCCGCCTGCGCACCTTTTCGCGCGTCTCGCGGTAGATGGCGTCGTTCGTCCAGACCTTGCCGACCGTGTAGGAGCAGCCGTGGCGGTTTAAAATGTCGATGAATGCCTCCCGGTATCGCGGGTTGACCTCGATCTCGTCTGCGGCGGGCGCGTAGTGGTAGCTCGTGCCCTCGTCGCGCACCGCGCGGTCGGGAATGAGGATCGAGCAGTCCGCGATCGAGGCGTCGAGCACGCCGCAGGTGCCGAAGAGCACGAGCCTGCACGCGCCCAGGACGAACAGGTCTTCCAGGAGCGAGACGCACCCCGGCGCGCCGACGTAGGAGGTGAACAGCGCCACGTCCAGGCTGTGATAGCGCGCGCGGTAGACGGGGGTGTCCAGGTTCGCCACGTGGATGAGGGCGATCTGCTCCGCGTGAAGCTCGCGCACAAGGCGGCCCATCGTGACGTGGGAAAAGCAGCTCACCGCGATCCTCGGGAAGTCCGGGAGCGGCGTCACGGTGTCCTCGGGGTTGATGACGGCGCGCGGGTTCGGGTCAAACTGGTCTAAAATCATGGCGTTCCTTCCCGCTGGTGGGGCTTAAAGCAGCCCGTTTTCGGCGCGGTTGATCGCGCACAGGATGCCCTTGACCGAGGCGAAGTTGATGTTGTGCTCCGTGCCCACGCCCCACACGCGGCGTCCGCCGGGCGCGCGCAGCTCGATGTAGGCCACGGCCTGCGAGTCGGAGCCCTGCGAGATGGCGTGCTCGCTGTAGCCCAGGAACGTGTAGCCCTCGATGCCCGCCTGGTGCAGCGCGCCGAAGAACGCGTCGATGGGGCCGTTGCCGCGGCTTTCGAGCTGCACGAAGTCGTCGCCCATGGAGAGCACGCCCGAGAAGTGCGTGACGTTCGCGCTCGCGCCCGCGACGGCCTCCTCGTAGAACTTCGCGCGGGAGAGCGCGTAGGGCCGCTCGATGTTCAGGAACTCGCGCTCAAAGAGCGAGAGCACCTCGTCCGCCTGCAGCTCGCGACCCGTGCGGTCGCACTCGGCTTGCACCACCGCGCCGAACTCCGGGTGCATGGCCTTGGGCAGGTGGTAGCCGTAGTTGTGATCCATGATGAAGGCCGCGCCGCCCTTGCCCGACTGGCTGTTGATGCGGATGATGGGCTCGTACTCGCGGCCCACGTCCGCGGGGTCGATGGGCAGGTAGGGGATCTCCCAGTACTCGCCGCCGGTGCTGCGCATGTACTCGTGGCCCTTGTTGATCGCGTCCTGGTGCGAGCCGGAGAACGCCGTGAAGGCCAGCTTGCCCGCGTAGGGCGTGCGCTCGGGCACCTTCATCTTGGTGCAGCGCTCGTACACCTCGCGCACCGCGTCGATGTGGGAAAAGTTAAGGTGCGGGTCCACGCCCTGCGTGAACAGGTTCAGCGCGACGGTCACGATGTCCAGGTTGCCCGTGCGCTCGCCGTTGCCGAACAGCGTGCCCTCCACGCGCTGCGCGCCCGCCAGCATCGCAAGCTCCGCGCCCGCGACGCCCGTGCCGCGGTCGTTGTGCGGGTGAATGGAGATGATCGCCGCCTCGCGCTCGTGCAGGTGCCGGATGAAGTACTCGATCTGGTCGGCGTAGGTGTTGGGCGTGCACATCTCCACCGTGTTGGGCAGGTTGAGGATGATCGGGTTCTCGCGCGTCGCGCCTACGGCCTGCATGACCGCCTCGCAGATTTCCACCGAGAAGTCCGGCTCCGTGCCGGAGAAGGATTCCGGGCTGTACTCCAGGCGGAAGTTCGTGCCGGAGGTATCCTGGTCGATCAGCTCGCGGATCAGCTTCGCGCCCGACACCGCGATGTCGATGATGCCCGCGCGGTCCTTCTTGAACACCACCTTGCGCTGCAGGGTGGAGGTGGAGTTGTAAAAGTGCACGATCACGTTCTTCGCGCCGCGCACCGCCTCGAAGGTCTTGCGGATCAGGTGCTCGCGCGCCTGCACCAGCACCTGAATCGTCACGTCGTCCGGGATGAGGTGCCCGTCGATCAGCGCGCGCAGCGTCTCGTACTCCGTCTCCGACGCGGAGGGGAAGCCCACCTCGATCTCCTTGAAGCCGACCTCGACCAGCATCTTGAAGAAGTCCAGCTTCTCCTGTAAGTTCATGGGGGTCACCAGCGCCTGGTTGCCGTCGCGCAGGTCCACGGAGCAAAAGATGGGCGCCTTGTCGATCACGCGGCTGGGCCACTGGCGGTCCGGCAGGTCTACCTGGGTAAAGGGGATGTACTTCTTGCAGCCTGAATTCATACGGGTTTCTCCTTTCAGATGCCCCGGCGGGGGCGCGGCGAATGCCGCCTCGGTTGCGGGGCGCGCGATGGAATCAAAAAAACAGCGCCCCTGTGCGTATGCAGCATAGGGGCGCTGGGAAAGCGCGGTACCACCCTAATTCAGCCGCCCCGCGGGGGGCAGCCCTCGGCGTCTCTCTATCAAGAGACGGATTGTTAACGCTATCAGGCGGCCTGCACTTTTCCGGCTTTTGGCGCTGAAAACGGCGCGCGGCGGTGTCGCCTTCGCCCTTTCGCTCGGTCGCGTAT
>JAEXCG010000161.1 GCA_023402355.1 Bacillota bacterium
GGACGCGCCCGGCGCTTTTGCGCGCTTGCATGTAGGGCCCCTTACAGGTACTTTTCCTCGTACTCGGAGATCGGGATCGGCTTGCTGAACAGGAAGCCCTGCACCAGCTCCACGCCGCACTCGCGCAGCGCCTGGAGCTGTTCCTCCGTCTCGATGCCTTCGGCTATGACCGAAATCTGCATGTCGCGGCAGATTCCCACCACGTTCTGCACGACGGTACGGGCCTTCGGGTTGCGCGCCACGTCGTCCACCAGGCTCTTGTCCAGCTTTAGCACGTCGAACTCCACCGTGGAAAGCAGCGACAGGTTGGCGTATTCCGACCCAAAATCGTCGATGGAGACGACGAACCCCGCCTGCCGCAGGTTGTGGGTCAGCTCCTTCAGGTTCACGTCCTTCCCCTCGTGCGCCGTCTCGGTGAGCTCGATCTCCAGGCAGCGGCGCTGCACGTCGTACTTGTCGCAAAGCGCGGTGAGCCGCTCGACGAAGTCCGGCTGCGAGAGGGAGGAGCGGGAGAAGTTGACGGAGATGGGGGGCGTCGGCTTGCCGAGCTGCTGCCACTCGCGAAGCCGGGTGCAGGCGTACTCGAAGACGTAAAAGTCGATCTGGCTGATGGTCTGGCTCTCCTCGAGCATGGGGAGGAAGTTGCCCGGCAGCATCAGGGAGCCTGAGCGCGTGTGGTAGCGCACCAGCGCCTCGGCGCCCACCGCGGAGCGGTCGGAGGAGCTGAGCTTGGGCTGCAGGTAGATCACGAAGCGCTCCCGGAGGATTTCCTCGCGCAGCACGTCGGGGTCGGAGAGGTGGAGCACGTCGTCGCTCAGGTGCCGGTAGCGGTTGGAGGCGGGGAACTTCCGGTAGAAGTTCTTCTTGTCCTCGTACATGTCCGCGTCCGCGTCCGCGACGAGCTGGCGGAAGTCCTCGAAGTGCTCCGTCCAGCGCGCGCCGATGGCCGCGTGGCACAGTTCGTCCTCGTCAAAGCGGCGGCGCAGCTCGGCCGTCCAGGCCGTGAAGTTCTCCCGGTCGACGCCGGGGCAGAGGATCACGAACTCGTCGCCGCCGATGCGGTAAAAGTCCGCCTGCCGGAACGTCCGGCGGATTCTCTGGGCGCACTGAACGAGCACCCGGTCGCCCATGGCGTGCCCCTGCTGGTCGTTGATGTCCTTGAGGCCGTTGACGTCCAGGTACACGACGCCCATCGGGCCCGCGTACTGCGAGAGCACCGCGGAGTCCTCGATGTACCGGTTGCGGTTGTAGAAGGAGGTCAGCGTGTCGTAGTAGCTGAGCTGCGAGAGCTGCTGCTCGTTCTTCGTGCGCTCGTACGTGAGGCTGAGGAAGAAACAAAGGGTCTGCAGCAGCGGCGCGATGCTGTGAAGCTGCCCGGGCACAGCGTTGCGCACGATGAGGGAGCCGATCCTTTCCCCCTCGCACTCCAGCGGGGAGCACACCAGCGTGCGGACCTGATAGGAGGAGAGCAGCGCGTACGCCTCCGGGTGCGTCTCGCGGATCGCCTCCACGTCCTCGATCACCACGGCGCCCTGCTCGGTCATGGGGCCCTTCCAACCCTCGGCGGTCGAGAGCGGCAGGCCGCAGATGCGCTCGCGCTGGGATTCGGTCCCCTCGCGGGTCCATTCAAAGTCGCACTGGAAGCGCCCATCCCGGAAGATAAGCAGCAGGGCCTGCTCGGCGGAGAGGAAGCGGCCCATCCGCTCCAGGACCATGGGGAAGGAGCGGGCGTAGTCGCGCTCCCGGTACAGCGCCTGCACGCACTCGATCAGGGTCTGCTCGGCGTCCAGCGTGCTCTTGAGCGCCTGCTTTTCGGCCTCCGCCTCGGAGATGTCGAAGGCGATCTCCAGCCGCGCGGGGCGGCCCTCCCATTGGAGCAGCCGGTCCTTGAGCAGGTAGTGCTTCTTCGTGATGGGGTTCGTGAACTCCCACGTGTAGTTTTCGCCGGGCACGAGGTGCGGGGTGGAGCAGAAGTCGCAGGGGCTGTTCCGTCCCTGCAGGACCTCGTAGCACTTCTGCCCGCAAAGCTCGCGGACCCCGAACGACTCGCGCCCCGCCTCGTTGATGAACAGCAGCTCGTGGGTCTTGAGGTCGGAGACGTACATCAGCTCTGAAATCGCGTCCAGCGGCGCGCGCAGCTCCAGCGTCATCTGCTGTAGGTTCTCGCTCTTCGCGCGGTTTTCCGCCTCCGCGCGCTGCAGCGCCCGCTGCCTGCGCGATTGCATCAGGCTCACGGCGGCGCTGAGCAGCAGGAACACGGCGCCCAGCACCAGCAGCATCCCCTCCGCCCGCGCCACCTGGCGCTCCGCGTAGGCCTCGGCGGCGAACACGGTGCGGTTGGCCAGGTCAAAGTACGCCTCGCTCATCTCGAAGAGCTCGGAGGGCTCCGCGCCCGCGCGCACGGCCTCGATCTGCGCCTTGAGGCCGTCCCATCCCTCGCGCATCTCCCCGATCAGCGACTGAAAGGCCGCGTCGTTCATGCGGCCCAGGCCGTTTTCGCCCTCGCCGGTGGCGAGCTCCGCAAGGATCGCGTCGAGCCTTGCGATCAGCTCGTCGTCCGTCTGGCCGTAAAGCGCCTGCTTGGCGAGGCGCTGCGTCGCCCCGCGCACCACGCCGGCGTAGTTGATGACCCGCGCGTTGCCCTGAAGCTGGTGGATGGACAAGAACGAAAGCAGCACGGAGATGAACAGCGCGGCGGCCAGCATGGCCGGAATCAATCGTTTTTGCATGAAGCGTCCCTCTCTGACGTTGAGAATCTGCCGGAACCGAAAAAGATCGTATATTGCCCTCCATTATACCACTTTATCGGAAATTTGCCATCCCGAATTGCGCGGGACGCCCAAAACGGGTTCTCAAAATAAATTATTGACTTGGTGGTCTATTTATGCTATACTTCAGAAAACAGACCAGTAAGTCTATAATTTGGAGGCACCCATGAATCGAGAAGAAAAAAACCGGCAGACGCGCCGGCGCATATTGGACAGCGCCCTGCGGGAGTTTTCCGCGCAGGGCTACGGCGCGAGCTCGATCAACGCCATCTGCGGGGCGGAGGGCATTTCCAAGGGCATCGTCTATCACTACTTTGAAACGAAGGACGACCTGTACCTCGCCTGCGTCGCGGAGTGCTTCGAGCGCTTGAGCGCGTACCTTAGCGATCACCTGCCCCTGCAGGGGGACGGACTGGAGGAGCAGATGGAGCGCTATTTCAGATTGAGGCTCGCCTTTTTCGAGGAGAACCCCCTGTACCAGCGGATCTTCTGCGACGCGGTCGTCACGCCGCCCCGGCACCTGGCGGCGCAGATTCTGGCGCGCAGGGCCGCGTTCGACGCGCTGAACGTCGACATCTTAACCCGCCTGCTGAAGCCCGCGGCGCTTCGGCCGGACGTCACGCGGGCTGAGGTCATCGAGACCTTCCGCCAGTATCAGGACTACGTCAACGCGCGCTTTCAGGCGGCCGGGGCGGGGGACGTCGACCTGCGCGCGCGCGAGGCGAGCTGCCGGCGCGCGCTGGGCATCCTGCTCTACGGCGTAATAGAACGAAAGGATTGAGAAAAATGGAAAAAGACGAAAAGAGCGTCTCCGTTCTGGGGACGATGAAGCCCTCCCGGGCGATCGTGAAGCTGGCGGTTCCGGCGACGCTGGCGCTGCTGGCGAAGGCCGTGTACAACATCGTGGATACCGCGTACATCGGCATGCTGCATTCGGACCTCGCCCTGGCGGCGGTGGGCGTGACGCTGCCGCTGCTGCTGATCATGGTGTCGCTGGAAAACATATTCGCCGCGGGCGCGGCCGTGCTGGCCGGGCGCCAGCTCGGCGCGAAGGACGGGGAGGGCGCGAGCCGCACGGTGACGACGGTGGTGGGGCTGTCGTTTGGCATCGGCATCCTGCTGTGCGTCGGGGGCATCGGCCTGATGGAGCCGCTGCTGCGCGCCTTCGGCGCGTCGGAGGCGGTCATGCCCCAGGCGAAGGACTACGCGGTGTGGATGTTCGTCGCCGCGCTCGCCAACCTGCCCGCGCAGAGCCTGAACTGCGCGGCCCGCGCGGAATCCTCGGTGCGCATTTCCTCCATCGCGGTGATCGCGGGCGCGGCGCTGAACGTGGTGCTCGACCCGGTCTTCATGTTCGACTGGGGACTCGGCATGGGCGTTAAGGGCGCGTCGCTGGCGACGACCGTGTCGCAGTTCGTGACGTTCGCGATCCTGCTGGGCTTTTACCTCAGCGGGCGCTCGGTCATCAAGCTGCGCGCGCGCGCGTTTCGGCCCAGCCTGGAGCTCGTGAAGACGGTGACGCTGATCGGCATTCCCTCGGCGGTCATTCAAATCTGCTTGGCCGTCGCCACGTCGCTCACGAACATCGCCGCGGGGCCCCTGCCGGACGGGGATCTCATCATCGCCGCCTACGGCGTGGTGCAGCGGCTGGTGCTGATCGGCTGCTACGTGGTCATGGGCTTCATGCAGGGCTATCAGCCCGTGGCCTCCTTCGCCTTCGGGGCGCAGGACGAGGAACGCTTCCACGATTCCGTCCGCTTCGCCCTGCGCGCCTCGCTGCTGCTCACGGCGGTCGTGGACGCGCTCTACATCCTGCTCTCGCGCCCGCTCATCATGCTCTTCAACGGCAACCCCGCGGTCATCGACTACGGCGCGAAGCTGCTCATCTCGCAGGTCGCGCTCTACCCGGCCTTCGGCCTGTGCTACATGATGACGATCACCTATCAGACGATCGGCGCCTCCCGCTACGGGCTGTTCCTCTCGCTGATCCGTCAGGGGATTTTCTACGTGCCCTTCATCCTGATCCTGCCGCGCCTGCTCGGGGCGACCGGCATCTACTTGTCGCAGCCCGCGGCGGACGTGCTGACGCTCGCCGTGTGCGCGCTCTCCGTGGGGCCGATGAAGCGGGCCGCCTCCGACAGGATGGCCGCGCAGCGGGCAGAGAGCGGGTGCGCGTCGTGAGGCCGTCCGTCATCGCGATCAGCCGCCAGTACGCCAGCGGCGGCGAGGAGATCGCCGCCGCCCTGGCGCGCGAGCTGGGGCTTCCCCTCTACGACCGCGAGATCGACCGCGAGGCGGCGAGGGAGAGCGGCATTCAGGAACGCTTCTTTGAACAGGCCGAGGCCGCGCGCGGCAGACTGCTCGCGCACGCGTTCGACCTGCCGGGGGTCGAAAACGCGCTGCCGCTTTCGGACCGCCTGTTCCTCTCACAGGGAAATGCCCTGCGCACGCTCGCCGGGCGGGGGCCCTGCGTCGTCGTGGGGCATGGGGCCGCCGGTCTGCTGGCGGACGGCTTTGCCGTCTTCCGCGTCTTCGTCCACGCGGACAGGCGGTGGCGCGCGCAGCGGGCCGCGCTGGCGCTCGGGATCGGGGCGGAGGAAGCGGCCCGGTGCGTCCGCCGGGCGGATCGGGCGCGGGCGGCCTACCTTCGGGATTATAGCGGCGAGCGGTTCGGCCTGGCCGAAGACGCGCACCTGTGCCTGGACGGCGGCGCGCTCGGGGTGGAGGGCGCCGTCCGCGTCATCCTCGCCGCGCTCGCGGCCTATGAAAGCGCCTAAGGGCGCAAAAACAGCCGGACTCCGAAAAGGGAGCCCGGCTGTTTCGCCTAGTAGAAGCTCACGCCCGCGCCGTACATGCGAAGGCCACAGCTTTCCGCAAGGC
>JAEXCG010000003.1 GCA_023402355.1 Bacillota bacterium
TTCAGGCGCACGAGAGCGCAGTCCTCGCCCTGCGCCAGGGCGGGGAAAAGCAGGAGCGCCAGGGCCAGCAGCAATCCAAACAGATTTCGTCTCATCTTCATTCCCCTTTCTTGAGGCGGGGCTCCGCTTCGTGCAGGGACAGGCGCAGAGTGTCCAGCCGCTGCTTGGTGAAGCCGTTGAAGAATTCAAGCGTGATTTCCTGCGGCAGGACGTCGAACGCGCGGTAGACCGTCTCCAGCCGGTACGTGCCCTCGGCCGGTTCCCCCAGCCCGTTAGCGCCCTGCCCTTCGGGGTACGGTTCGCCCGCCTCGTCCAGCCAGTTCACCCAGATGCCGTCCAGAAAGTCCAGAATCTGCGCGTCCGTCGCGTCCTCCCGCAGCGCGTATTCCACGGTCAGGTAGGTCGCGATAGGCGTCTGCTCCAGCGTGCAATCGGTGAGTCTCATGCCCGACGACGGCAGATCGATGGGCATATCGGCGCTGTAGCGCGCGCCCCTTTCCGCCTGCGGCGGCGTGAACGTGAGCGTGCCGCGCGAACGTCCCTCGCCGTAGAGCTCGAACGTGTAGATGTCCAGCGCCGCTTCGCCCGCCTCCGGCGCGGGCAGGGAAATTGTGTACAGGATGTCCTCGCCGTCGTAGGCGATTTGAAGGTCCGTCAGGACCGTGCGGACGCCCACGTCCGCCGAGACGAGCGTGCGCCCGGCGTCGTAAGCGCGCTTGGAAAAAGTCTCGCCCGCGTAGAAGTCGTGTTCGATCCACCAGTCGCTGCCCCAGGAGGGCTCCGCCGTCGAATCCATGAGCAGCACGTTCGGCTCCGCGTGCACGCGCACCACCGCGTACACCTGATGGCCGTCGCAGGCCGCCTCCTCCACCGTGAACGTCGCGTTCGCGAGCTGTCCGCCGCTCTGGGGGATTTCGCGCCGCACGAGCGTCGCCGCCTGCGGCTGCAAAAACCGCCGCAGGTTTTCGCTGATCGTATCCAGCAGCCCAAACCGCCCCAGCGCGAGCGCCGTCCCCGCGAGCAGCGCCAGCGCCAGCGCGGCCGCGAGCGCCCAGCGCGCCTTTTTCTGCGACCGAACGGGCGCATGCGCCGACTGCATGCGCGAAACCGTCTCCTGGACCCTTGCCCCAAACGCCTCCGGCGCGTCGCCAAAGACCTCCGGCCAGACGTTACGCCGATCCTCCGTCATGTAAAATCACCCCCGCCCAGCCGCTCGCGAAGCAGCCTTCGCCCGCGATCCATGCGCGAAAGCACCGTGCCCAGAGGACAGCCCAGCGACGACGCGATCTCCGCGATGGAAAAGCCCTCGATGTAGTGCAGCACGAGGGGCATGCGCTCCCGCTCCGGCAGGGAAAGGAGCGCCTCGCGCAGATCGCAGTCCTCCGCCTCGGCCTCGCGCTCGGGCAGCGCGTCGGTCACGACCTCGCGGCGTCTGCGGCGGCCGACGTCGTTGCACTCGTTGATGAGCACGCGAATCAGCCAGGGCCGCAGCTTTTCCGGGTCGCGCAGGCGCAGCGCCCGGCTCCACGCCTTTTCGATGGCCGACTGCACGGCGTCCTCGCGGTCCGCCTCGCAGGGCAGCAGCCCGCAGCTGACACGGTACAGCGTCGGCGTCAGGGCGATGATGCGATCGCCCAGCTCCTGCGCGGTCATGTGCCTTCCCCCCTTTTCATCCCTTCACCTTAATGACGGACGAGGAGGCCCGTTTATTCGCGGGGAATGAACAATTTGTTACCTTCTGAACGAGTTTGTCATTATGCCGATTTGTCATATTTTACTGGAGGCGTTGTGCTATCATTGAATCTGAAAAGAAAGATGGAAAGGACAATGCGCTATGCACACGCCAAACGATTTTTTCCTGCGCTATTCCCCGGCGACCGCTGAAAGCCTCGCCGGGTTCTTTTCCCTTATTGCGCAAATTCGCGATATGCTCGGTCCTAAGGCATATGAACTCGACGACTACCTGCGGCAAATTCTAAGCACCGCCGCGTCGTTGTCTCCAACGGCGGCCGCCGAAGAAGCATGCGACGATTTCTCCGACCTTTTTTCCACCTGTATACAAATCGCACATCGATCTCCAAACGCCAGGACCAGTGCCTACCATGACGTTCTTGCGCAGGCGGCTGCACGACAGCATAGTTCAGGCGACAGCTACTGGCATTGTGTTTTCAGTCTGGCTGAAGCGTTTCCGTACGTCTTTAATGGCTTGACGCAGGACTACAATCAAAAGCTTGAGCTTCAATGTACCGGCGCCGTCGACCTTGTAGATTTGTGCTGTACGCACCGTGTACTTTGCGACATCGCCGGAGCGGAAATCATCGCGCAACTCGATCGCGCGCTAACGCACTTATTTTTCATTTCTCCGGTTGGCGACATCTATGCGCAGGAGCTGCTTCATCAATACCTGATGCTGCTGCAAGGATACGATAAGAGGACAAAGAAAACCGTCTTTGAGACAAAAGTCGAATCTCTGACAGGTTTATGAACTGTTTTCTGAAAACCTCTCGTCTAACAGGTGAAGGGGGTGAGCGAATGAACTTTGCCGCGGTACCCGACAAAGTATCAGAGGAATGCTTGCCGACGGAGCAGGAGCGCGAGGCGCTGCTCCAGCGCTTGATGACGCAGTACGGCGACGCGCTGCTTCGCATGGCCTACCTGTACCTGCGCGACGCGGCGCTCGCCGAGGACGCCGTGCAGGAGACGTTCGTCAAGGCGTACATGCATCTGCACCAGTTTCGGGGCGAAAGCACGGAAAAGAGCTGGCTGATGCGCATCGCCATCAACACGTGCAAGGACTTTCGGCGCACGGCCTGGCTGCGGCTCGTCGACCGGCGCAAGCCGCTTGACGAGCTGCCCGAGCCCGGCGTCAACTTTTGCCCGCCGGACGACACCGTGCTTCGCGCGGTGATGCGCCTGCCCGAGCGGGACAAGCAGGTCATCCTGCTGCGCTACTATCAGGACATGAAGATCGGAGAGATCGGCGATGCGCTCGGCCTCCCGGAGCCCACGGTCGCTTCGCGGCTCAGGCGCGCGCGGGACAAGCTGCATCGCAAGCTGGAAAGGTGGTATTTTGATGAATAAAGACTTCAAAACGCTCGTCGACCGGCGTCTCTCCCAGCTTGAATGGAAAGGCGGCGATCAAGTAATGAAGCGAATTCAAAATCAAAACGAAAAAAGAACGCGGCCTGTGGGGAAGCTTCTCCGGCCCGCGCTGGTCATTTGCCTGGTGCTCGTGCTGCTCAGCGCCACTGCGCTGGCCGTGGGCCTCGGTTTTTCCCCGCGATACTCCATCGCGCGTCAGGCGCGAAACGCGCTGCACGAGCGCTACGGCCTGACGGACGAGATGCTCGACCTGTTCGTATCGCGCACCGTACAGGACGGCGACGCGTGGACCGTCTCCTTTACGGAGGCCGCCATGAACGAAGAGGCCATCGGGGCGTACACGGTGACGAAGGAAGCGGGCGGCAAGCCCGTGGCAGCCTGGACCCACGACGGCACGGACCCCGCCGTCTACGCGGGCGACAGCCTGACCGCCTCCGTCTGGGGGCCCGGGCAGCTGCAAAACGCCCTACAGCTTCGCAAGGAGTATGCGGCGCAGCCCGCGATACTGGAAGCCGCGGACGCGGGCGATTGGGCGCTCGCGCAGCGGGCGGCAAACGACGCGGCGCTGGGGCCGGAGCTGCAAAACGCGCTGGGCGCGACGAACATCCTGCCCACGCAGGACGACCTCTCCCCGGAGGAAGCCGTCGCGCTGGGGCGCAAGGCGGTCATGGAGAAGTTCGGCTTTTCCGAGCAGGAGCTCGCCGCGTACGAGCCCCGGGACCTCTTCTTCCTCTACTTTTCGCAAGACGACGAGCGGCAATATTTCTTCGAGCTCGCCTGTGAAGAAGACGGCGAGCTCAGGGATGCCTTCATCCTCCGGGTGCTCTCGCCCTCCGGCGAGGCGAAGCAGTGCGCCTGGATGGCGACAGAGCGGAGCCGCCTGCCCGCGGGCGATCTGAGCGCATATCCGAAGGCCGTCGAGGTGTACGTAGAGGAGGGCCTGTTCGCCGGTCTATCCGCGCAGGAAAAGGCGGAGGTCGGCGCGCGCGTGGAGGCGGCGGGGCTCGGCGCGCTGCTGCCCGACACGGGCTACGCGGCCCCGCAGGCCGGCGGCATCTCGGAATCCGGCGACTTTTCGGAGGCCGACGTGCCCGCCGCGGCGCGCGCCGTGCTTGCGCGCGACTACGGCTTCACGGACGCGGGCTTCACCTTCTTTGAGTTGCACGTTTCCCTGCTGGAGCAGGAAGGACGGCGCGTCTACAAGTGCGACTTTGAGCCCGTGGTCGACGAGATCACGTGGGAGTTAAACCGCGAGGACCTGCTGGGCGCTTACACGGTGACGCTGCTGGCATCGACCGGGGAGCCCCTCGCCTCCGGCTGGACGCTGGACGGGCAGGCGGACACCGGCGCCTACACGAAGGAGACCTTTGGGCAAAGCGAGGTTTACAGCGCCCCCATGCTCTCCTGGCTGCGCGAGCTGCTGGATGCGGCGGACGTCATCCTCGCGAAATACCCCGAAGAAGATCGATATGCCGAATGGATGAGCCTGGAGGACGCCGCCGCGCACGACCAGCTCTTCCGCGACGCGGGCTTTGATCCCCTGCTCTTTGGCCACGAGCTGCCGGAGCCCGGCGAAATCGACGAGGCGCGGGCGCGCTCCATCGCGCGGCAGGCGCTTAGGGACGAGCGCGGGCTGTCCGATGCCTGGCTCGACGCCTGCGAGGTGACGGTCGAGCTATGCAGGTCCGCCTCCTACGACGGAAAGGTATGGGGATTCACCTATCGCAGCACCGAGAGCGACGTGGCGTCGGTCGTTTTAAGCGCCGAAACGGGCGAAATTCAGGCCGTGTATTACTACCCCGCCGCCTACGCCAACGGCTAAGCGGGCGGGCATGCCCCGCAGCCGCTTCCGAACTACCCCTTCCGCATCCCGCCCCTTCGCACGTAGCCGCGGCTTATCGCCGATTCGGTGGGCAGGGCGGGCAGAGCCCGCGGTCACTTCCGAACAACCGCTTCCGCATCCCGCCCCTTCGCACGCGGCCGCGGCTTATCGCTGCTTCGGCGGGCAGGGCGGGCAGGGGCCCGCAGCCACTTCCGAACTACCCCTTCCGCATCCCGTCCCTTCGCACGCGGCCGCGGCTTATCGCTGCTTCGGCGGGCAGGGCGGGCATGGGCCCGCAGCCACTTCCGAACAGCCGCTTCCGCATCCCGTCCCTTCGCACGCGGCCGCGGATTATCGCTGATTCGGCAGGCAGGGCGGGCATGGGCCCGCAGCCACTTCCGAACAACCCCTTCCGCACCCCGCCCCTTCGCACGCGGCCACGACGCACGACAGTCCCCAAACAGTCAAGGGCCGCCGCCCGGTGAATTTCTTCGCCGGGCGGCGGCCCTCATCGTCTTTTCCTGCTCTTCTACACGAGCTGTTCGATGAGCCCCATCAGCAGTGCGGCGATCTTTTCGGGCGGCTCGTGCTCGTCCTGATTGATCCAGCGGCGCACCAGATGGTAGCAGCCGTAGGTCAAAAAGCAGGCGGCGTATTCCATCTCCGCCTCGCCGTAGCGCGAACGCATCACCTTTTCGATCTCGTCCCGGATATAGGGCATGCGAAAGAGGCGCTCCGGGAACTGGGGGTCGATGTTGTTGTTGATGAGCAGGCGGCTGAGCTCGATGTTCTCCTCCAGATAGGCGCACACCCGGCAAAGCGATTCCGTCTTCGCCGCCTCCGGCTTCATCAGCGCTTCCTGCACGTGGCGCAGCATGTCCTCCTCGATCTCCTTGAGCAGGTCGAACTGGCTGCCGTAGTACTTGTAAAACGTCGATCGGTTGATGCCCGCCTCCTCGCAGAGCTCGCGGATGGAGATCTTATAGATGCTCTCCTCCTTCAGCTTGCGGATCAGGCTGTCCTTGAGCAGGCGCTTGGTCAGCATCACCCGCTGGTTCGTCCTCTCCTCCATGTGCGTTCCCCCCATTTCTCGCGGCGGTCTTTCCCCCTAAGAAACAACATTTTCCCCCAAAGTGTCGTTTTTAAATCAGTCGGAAGGAATCAGTTGATTGTAAGATCAACACATGTCGAGTATAATACCAATGGATGACCTTGTCAAGCCGGCGGTTTCGGTTTCAACCAGTTTTTTACTTCCGATGTCGGCTGGGCATTTCATAAAGAAAAAAGCGAATCAGGAGGCCGTCATGAGCTATATCTCCTTCGAGCACGTCTGCAAGCACTATCAGGTCGGGGATACCGTCGTCAAAGCGGTGGACGACGTGAGCTTTGAAATCGAAAAAGGGGACTTCTGCGTGGTGCTGGGCCCGTCGGGCGCGGGCAAGACCACGATTCTCAACCTGCTCGGCGGCATGGACAAGGCGACCGGCGGCACGATCACCGTCGGCGGCAAGGTCGTGACCGCGCTCAACGGCGCGGACCGCACGGACTACCGGCGCACGGACGTGGGCTTCGTCTTTCAGTTTTACAACCTGATGCCCAGCCTGACGGCGCTGGAAAACGTGGAGCTCGCCCGCCAGGTCTGCAAGGACGCGCTCGACCCGCGCGAGGTGATGGAGCAGGTCGGCCTGGGCGAGCGGCTGGACAACTTTCCGGCGCAGCTCTCCGGCGGCGAGCAGCAGCGCGTCTCCATCGCGCGGGCGCTGTGCAAGAACCCCGCGCTGCTGCTGTGCGACGAGCCCACCGGCGCGCTCGACTCCGTGACCGGCGTGCAGGTGCTTCGCCTGCTCACGCAGATCAGCCGCGCGCACGGCGCGACCGTCGTCGTCATCACGCACAACGCCTCCATCGCGCCGCTGGGCACGCGCGTGGTGCGCGTCAAAAACGGCGGGATCGAGTCCGTCACGCTCTGCGAGCATCCCGCCTCCGTGGAGGAGATCGCATGGTAAAAAACGTCCTGAACCGAAAGCTCGTGCGGGACATGCGGCGCTCCGGCATGCAGTTTCTCGCGCTCATCCTGCTGTGCGTGCTGGGCACGTTCCTCTTTTCGGGCATCGACGGCATCGCGCAGATGGCGGCCGCCACCACGGACCGCTACTTTTCGGAAAACCGCCTCGCCGACCTCTGGGTGACGCTTGAAAGCGCCGACCGCTCCGCGCTCGCGAGCATCCGCGCCATCCCCGGCGTCGAGGAGGCCATCGCCCGCTTCTCGCTCGACATGGAGACCACGCTGCCCGGCGAGCCCACGCTGAACGTCACCGCCTACGACGGGCCGATGACCCTCAACGTGCCCATCGTGGAATCGGGCGAGGCGCTCAGCGAAAGCGACCTGCGCGGCTGCCTCGTGCAGGCGGGCTTTGCGAAGGCCAACGGCCTTGCCGTGGGCGACCGGCTGACCGTGCGCCTAAACGAGGCGGATTACCCGCTCTTCGTGCGCGGCATCGTCTACAGCCCGGAGTTCATCAGCGTGTCCAACGGCATCGCGGCCAATCCCAGCGAGTACGGCTACATCCTCGTGAACGCGCGCGCCTTTTCGCAGGTGCCGCTGACGCAGGTCGTGGTTCGCCTATCGCCGGACGCGGACGAGGATGCGGTGCGAAAGGCGCTGCAAAAGGCGCTGCCCGAGGCCTTCGTCGTCGATCGCAGCGCGCACCGCAGCACCGCGGCCGCGCTGGACAACGTCACCATGTTCCGCGCGCTCTCCATCGTCTTCCCGCTGGCGGCCTTCGTGGTCTCCGCCCTGATCGTCATGACCACGCTGACCCGCATGATCGACAACCAGCGCATGCAGATCGGCACCCTGCGCGCGCTGGGCTTTTCCGCCGGGAAGATTCAGCGCCACTACGTCTCCTACGCCCTCTGGCCCTCGCTCGTCGGCTCCGTGCTGGGCGCGGTGGTCGGCCACCTGACGCTGCCGCCCCTCGTATGGGACCTGCTGATCGGCCAGAACGAATACCCCTATCGCGTGGAGCCGCCGATCTCGCTCGCCGCGTGGTTCATGGTCGGCGTGTCCGTGGCGACCAGCGCGCTGATCTGCCTGTGGGCCTACCGGCAGGCCGCGAAGGAAACCGCCGCCGCGCTGCTTCGGCCCAAGCCGCCCAAGTCGGGCAAGCGCATCCTGCTCGAGCGCGTCACGCCCCTGTGGCGGCGCATGGGCTTCAACCGCAAGATGGTCGTTCGCAACCTCATGCGCAGCAAGATGCGCTCCATGATGTCCTGCGTGGGCCTGCTGTGCTGCAACGCCCTCCTCATCGCCTCGATGGGGCTTCAGGACTCGGTCGTCGCCACAGCGCGAAACCACTACGGCCGCGCCCTGGACTACGACGTGCGCGCGAACCTGAACGGCCAGGCGGGCGAGGCGGAGGCGTACAGGAGCCGCCTGGAGGCCGAGGCCGTGGAGTGCGTCATGGAACGAAGCGCGAGCGTCTCCTTCGAGGGGAAGAGCCGCACCACGCTCGTCACCGTCGTGGAGGACGGCCAGCGGATGCTGCGCCTGGGCGAGGGCGAAACCCTCGTCGACTTCGCGCCCGGCGCGGCGGCCCTGACGGAAAAGCTCGCCCGGCTGCTCGGCGTGCAGGTGGGGGACGACGTCACGTTCCAGCTCCCCGGCGACGACCGGACGTTCACCCTGCCCGTCGCGCAGGTCGTGTACAACAACTTTGCGCAGGGCGCGTACATGACGCGCTCGACCTGGGAATCGCTGCGCAAGGGCGCGTTCGTGCCCACGGCCGTCGAGCTGCGCGGCCCGACGCCCGCTTGCCTGGCGCGCCTTGAGGACATGGACGAGGTGGACGACATCGACTACACCGCCGACCAGGTGGACGAGGCGCTCGTCGCGCTGGACATGGTCTCCTCCATCTTCGTGCTGCTGATGTTCATCGCGCTGGCACTGGCTTTCGTCATCTGCTACAACATGGGCCTCATCAACTTCGCGGAGCGCACGCGCGAGTACGCGACGCTCAAGGTGCTGGGGTACCATCAAAAGGAGATCCGAAAGCTGATTTTGCAGGAGAACACGATCCTCACCGTGCTCGCCCTCGCGCTCTCCATCGCGCCGGGCCTCGGGCTCACCAGCGTCATCCTCACCGTGTGCGAGACGGACACCGTGCGCTACGTCAGCCAGGTCGCCCCGCAGTCCGTCGCCGTCAGCTGCGTCATCACCTACGTCTTCTCCGTGCTCATTCAGCGCCTGCTGGTGCTCAAGGTGCGCTCGATCGTCATGGTCGAGGCGCTCAAGTCCGTCGAATGAGGCGTGCGCTCCATTTTTCGCCGAAAGGAAGGAACCGTCCATGAAAAAGCTGCTTCTCCCGCTGCTCCTCTGCCTCCTTCTCGCCTGCCCCGCGCTCGCGGAGGACACGCCCGCCGCGCCCCTTGGCGGCAGCGTCAACGCCGCCGTCGTCGCGCCCGAGACCTTCTGCGTCACCGCCCCCTTTTCGGGCACGCTGCTGCCCTTTTCCCTCTCGCAGGGGGACCGCGTCAGCGCGGGCGAGGCGCTCTTCGAGCTCGACACCGTCAAGGTCTACGCCGCGCAGAGCGGCACGCTCGCGGCGCTGTTCGCGGGGCCCGGCGACGACGCGGCCGCCGTCACGGAGCGCTACGGCGCGCTCGCCGTCATCGAGCCGGATAAGCCGCTCTACGTCGCCGCCTCCACCGCCAACGCCTACGACGACAGCGACAACAAGTACCTGCACGCGGGCGAAACGCTCTACCTCAAGAGTGGGAACGACAAGGGCACAGGCCGCGTCACCGGCGTGCAGGAAAGCAACTACACCGTCGAAATTCTGACCGGCGACTTCGACCCCGGCGACACGATCAAGTGCTACCGCGAGAGCGGCTACGCCTCGGACAGCGTGACCGGATCGGGCAAGGCGCGCCGCTACCCGGACACGTCCGTCGCCGCGAGCGGCCGCGTGCTGCGCGTGCACAAGGCGGAGGGCGACGCGGTGCGCGCGGGCGACCTGCTGTTCGAGCTGATCGACGCCGCGAGCGCGCCCGCGACCGACACGTGCGCCGTCAGCGCCGGGGCCTCCGGCGCGGTGAGCTCCGTGGACGTCGTTCCCGGCGCCACGGTCTATCAGGGCCAGCTTCTCTGCCGCATCTCCGACCTCTCCCGCCTGGAGCTGAGCGCGGAGATGGACGAGGTCTACCTCTCCGGCGTGCAGGTGGGCGACACCCTGACCTTTGAGCTGGACGCCTTCCCCGGGGAGCAGATGAAGGGCACGGTCACGCAGATTCGGCCGCTGGGCACGACCAAGCAAAACGCCGCCTACTACGACGTGCGCGTCAGCCTGCCCGAAAACCGCGACCTGCTGCCGGGCATGAGCGCGACCGTGTACGTCGGAGCGTAAGAAAGCGCGCCGCGCGCAAAACGCCTGAAGGACGTGTTGTCCTTCAGGCGCTTTGTGTTTGCTTCGCGTCTTTGCCGCCTCAGCCGAGGCTCGTAAACAGGTTGGCCCGGCCCACGCCGTTTGCGTGGACGTACACGTCCATGTACTCCAGGCCGTCCCTTCGATAGACCCGCTCAAAGCAGGGCAGGACGGTGTCGGACGTGTTTTCCTTGAAGCCGCTGCCGTTCAGGTAATCCAGCAGGAGCTTATAGGCGTGCGGAATCCGCTCGAAGGCCGCCTTGAACGGATCGCGGATGGAGATGACGGCGTACACGGCGTCGTCCTGACGGGCGATCTCCGCTCCGCCGCACGCGGGCTCAAAGCCGTCCGGCAAAATGCAGGCGAGCGCGTAGCCGCGCAGGCCGAAGCGGTTCTTCTGCTCCGCGGAGACGAAGGGGAAGTCCCAGCCGATCCGCTCCCCCGCGTAGCCGGGGAAGCCGTCAAGCCCGCTGCGGCGCGCCCAGGCGTCCATGCAGGCGCTCACGTCATCCTCCGGGTTGGGGCTGATGACGACGTAGCGCGCCATGCGGAACGCCTTCACCGTCTCCAGCCGTATGTCCGAATACGCGTCGTGCCGGGCCGCCATGTCCTCGCGCAGCAGCGCGTCCAGCTTGCAGGAAAAGACGCCGCACAGCTCGATCAGCTTGCCCACCTCCGGGTAGGCCTCGTCCGCCTCCCACTTGGACACGGTCTGGCGGGATACGCCCATGCGCTCCGCAAGCTTTTCCTGCGTCATGCCGCCGTGCATCCTGCGCAGATACTGTAAATTCGCACCGAATGACATCCTGTAGCGCCCCCTCGTTTCAGCGATCTATCCGGCATTATAGCAGGCGGCGCGTCCGCTGTCCATCAACCGCAGATTGCGCTTTCGCGCCGCCTTGCCGTGCCGTGGTTGCGGCGGGCGGCGGGCAGTGCCCGCTTCCTTCTCCGAACAGCTGCTTCCGCTCCACGCGTTCGCGCACGCGGCCGCGATTTAAGCTTTCGCAAGGGCGGGCGGCGGGCGGTGCCCGCTTCCTTCTCCGAACGGCTGCGTCTGCTCCGCGCGTTCATGCACGCGGCCGCGATTTTAGCTTTCGCAAGGG
>JAEXCG010000014.1 GCA_023402355.1 Bacillota bacterium
CTCGGTTGTCAGCAGTGTGGATGCAACGCTGGTTGCGTTCTGAAGTGCGCTTCTTGTAACCTTTACAGGATCCAGGATGCCTGCTTCGATCATGTCTACAAACTCTTCCTTATATGCATCAAATCCGGTTCCTGTCTTGGATTCTTTTACCTTATTAACGATCACGGAACCTTCCAGTCCGGCATTGGCAACAATGTGGAACAGTGGGGATTCCAGTGCCTTTAAGATGATCTTGGCGCCAGTCTTCTCATCGCCTTCCAGGCTGTCAACAATCTTCTGCACATCAGCTGCAGCGTGTACATATGCGGAACCGCCGCCTGCGATGATACCTTCCTCAACAGCTGCCCTTGTAGCGTTCAGGGCATCTTCCATACGAAGCTTGGCTTCCTTCATCTCTGTCTCGGTAGCAGCGCCTACACGGATGACAGCTACGCCGCCAGCCAGCTTAGCCAGACGCTCCTGTAATTTCTCCCTGTCAAAATCAGAGGTGGTTTCCTCAATCTGCTTGCGGATCTGGGCAACCCTTGCAGCGATGGTGTCCTTATCGCCCATACCGTCAACGATGATTGTATTCTCCTTCTGTACCTTAACGGATTTTGCACGGCCTAACTGATCCATGGTTGCATCCTTTAAGTCCAGACCAACTTCCTCAGAGATAACGGTGCCGCCTGTAAGGATAGCGATATCCTGCAGCATCTCCTTCCTTCTGTCGCCATAGCCGGGAGCCTTGACAGCAACTACGTTGAAGGTACCTCTTAACTTGTTGACAATCAGGGTGGTCAGTGCTTCGCCTTCCACATCCTCGGCGATGATCAGCAGTCTTGCGCCCATCTTGACAACCTGCTCTAACAGAGGCAGTAACTCCTGGATGTTGGAAATCTTCTTGTCGGTAATCAGCACGTATGGATCATCCAGATTCGCTTCCATCTTATCCATATCAGTGCACATATATGCGGACAGGTAACCTCTGTCGAACTGCATGCCTTCAACCAGGTCAAGCTCTGTCATCATTGTCTTGGATTCCTCAATGGTGATGACGCCGTCCTTGGAAACCTTCTCCATAGCATCTGCTACCATTGTGCCAACCTCATCATCAGATGCGGAGATAGCTGCAACCCTTGCAATCTGAGCCTTGCCGTTGATTGGTTTGCTCATAGCCTTGATGGCGTCAACTGCTGCGTCCGTGGCTTTCTTCATACCCTTTCTTAAAACGATTGGGTTAGCGCCTGCTGCCAGGTTCTTCATACCTTCATTCACCATTGCCTGTGCCAGGACGGTTGCGGTCGTGGTACCGTCACCAGCCACATCGTTGGTCTTGGAAGCAACTTCCTTGATTAACTGTGCGCCCATATTCTCGTATGGATCCTGCAGTTCAATCTCTTTTGCAATGGTAACACCGTCGTTGGTGATTAACGGAGCGCCGAAGGACTTATCCAGAACAACGTTGCGTCCTTTGGGTCCTAATGTCACACGTACTGTATCTGCTAACTGATTCACGCCTGCTTCCAGAGCCTTGCGGGCTTCTACGCCATACTTAATCTGCTTTGCCATGATGATCAACCTCCAAATTATGTTCTATTCATTATTTTGTAAAATGGTTTCAATTATTCAACTACTGCCAGGATATCGCTCTGCTTAACAATCACATACTGCTCATCTTCTACTTCCACTTCGGTGCCTGAGTACTTGGAGTAGATAACCTTGTCGCCGGCCTTAACCTGCATGGTGATCTCCTTGCCGTCCACAACGCCGCCAGGACCAACTGCAATAACCTCTGCCTGCTGTGGCTTTTCCTTTGCCGCACCCGGAAGGACAATACCGGACTTTGTGGTCTCTTCTGCTACTAACTGCTTTAATACTACCTTGTCAAACAATGGTACCAACTTCATAATTGAATTCCTCCTTACAAACTGTTCTGCTTTTTCTTTCTTGTGTTATCTTTCTAAGCATCTTTATTTTGCTCACATGATAAGTTATATCACCAGTTGTTAGCACTGTCAAGACTTGAGTGCTAATTTCTTTTAATTTTATTTTTTTTTTACAAATTCATGTTTCTTTTTTTTTCCATTCGTATTACAATAGTAACAATAAGGAATACTATGAATTGTATCGTACTTTTATGCGTTTTATGCGTAATCACTATTAAAAGGTAAGAAGGGGGTTTTTGCATGGCTAAGAAAGGTTGGGGTAAGTTCGTAGCATTTGCGGCTGTCACAGGCGCTGTGGCTGCCGGCGTTTCTTATGTACTCCAGTATAAGACATACCACAAGGAACTGGAAAAGGATTTCCGCGAATTTGAGGACAGCGGTGACGAGGACAGACCGGAGGGAGCGGAAGACCGCACCATTGATTCCCGCAAGCTGGACCGCAATTATATTTCCCTTACGTCCAGTAAGGATGAGCTGAAGGTGGCTGCCAAGGATATGGCCCATGCCACTAAGAATGTGCTGAAGGATGCAGGAAGCCTGCTTTCAGACACGGCCCATGAGGTTGCCTCCGCTGCCGTGGATACCGCCCACATCGCCCTCAACACCATGAAGACCAAGAAGGATGATTTCATGGATGAGCGTGCCCAGAAAAAGGAAGATGATTCCGACCTGTTTGAGGACGAGGGATTCCTGGATGATGATTATGTGGATGAGGATGACCTGTATGACTATGGCCGCATGGACGGGGACCTCGGTACCTCCTATGTCTCCCACGATTATCAGGCAGATTACAGTGATGACCTGATGGATGAGGAGGAGGTTTCCGGACAGGAAGACAGTACCGTGCGTAAACCGCAGGAACCTACTGCCACCATCGAGGAAGATACCCTGGATTAGGAAGATGATTTGGTTTTAGGAAAATACCCTGGATCCAGAAAACTGCGGATTTAGTAAAGTATTCTGGATTCAATTGATAACCATACTTTTAGGATAAATAAACCTCCGGGGATGCATAAGCATCTGCCCGGAGGTTCTTTTCTGCCGTTCCCTATTCATCCCATACCAGCAGGTTCACCCACATGGGCATGGCGGCCTGGTCCTCTTCCAGCACATATGCGTGGTTGTCATTGTCCTCAGACAGCAGCTGGTATTCCCCTGTGGATTCCACATGATTCCATCTGTCGTCCAGGATTGCGATTCCGTGTCCCACCTTCAGTTTCCAGGTTGAAACCTGGTCCTCCTCATTCATGCTGGTATAGACCACGTCGCCCTCCATAAGGTCCTGGGAAAATGTTCCTGTCTTGCAGATATCCCTTGCCTCCCCTTCCGGGCTTCCCTCAAAATAGCAGTATCCTGTATGGCCTTTGCCCTCCATCCTGCCGTCTTTCCAGATTCCCTGGGAATAATCATACCGGGGCGCGTCCAGATCCACTACCTGCAGGGCCGTGCACTGTCCTTCCGGCTTCCCGGCTTTAAACGTACCGTAATACACGGTACCCGCCTTGGTAAATACCATTCCCCGGCCATCTATGTCAGACCGGAAGGAACTGCCGTCATAAAGATATCGTCCACCGTCCATGACAGTGTAGAACATATCTGCCAGCATATCCTCCTCACGTACCATCACGGCAGCCGCCTCCTTAAGGTTTCCCTTTTCAAGCGCTTTCATGATGTCTGACACGGTTTTCAGCTGCCTTTCATCCAGGACCACGGGGGCGGCCTCTCCCGCTGCCCCGCCATCTGCGCCTGCTGTCATCCCCGCCATGCCGTTTCCATCCGCGCCTGCTGCCTTTCCCGCTGCTCCGCTTCCATCCCCGCCTGCACCGTTGCCGTCCACGCCAGATCCGCTCCTTCCGGCCATACGGCCTGCACCGGCATTTCCTCCATC
>JAEXCG010000066.1 GCA_023402355.1 Bacillota bacterium
GTCCCGGATTCTGGCATACCATCAGCACAACAATGACGGGCTTCACGACAGCCACCAGAGGTTGTGGGACGGGACACTGGACGTGGAACGGTTCCTGAATAAGTGCATGGAGCTTACGCCGGAGGCGGACTGGGTATTGGAATACTCGGCCGGGACCTCATGGGATGAAGACGGGATCTGTGAGGATATAGAGAGGCTGCTCAGCATTTTTTGAAATAAGATTAAAATCAGGTGGAAAAGAGCATGGCTTTTTTGTATAATGAAGACAGTTTGAATGTTAAAACAGGAGGTCTACATCATGCAGAATTTTGAATTTTTCACCCCGACCAGAATGATATTTGGAAAGGATACCCACCTTCAGGCAGGGAAACTTGTAAAAGAGTATGGATTTAAGAAAGTGCTGGTGCATTTTGGCGGAGCCAGCGCCAGGAAGACAGGGCTGTTGGACGCGGTCCTGGATTCGTTAAAGGAAGAGGGGATTGAGTACGTGACCCTGGGCGGCGTACAGGCCAACCCCACCCTTTCCATGGCAAGACAGGGAATCGAACTATGTCTGAAGGAAAATGTTGATTTTGTGCTGGCGGTCGGCGGCGGAAGCGTCATTGACTCTTCCAAGTGTATTGCGGACGGCGCAGGCAATCCGGATGTGGATGTGTGGACTTATTTTAAGCATGAGGCCGTTCCGCAGAAAGCGCTTCCCGTGGGGACCATCCTGACCCTGGCCGCCTCAGGCAGCGAGATGAGCGCATCCTGCGTCATCACCAATGAGGAAAATGGTTTTAAGAGGGGCTTTAACAGCGTCACACACCGTCCCCTGTTCTCCATCTGTAATCCCGAACTGACCTACAGTGTGAATAAGTACCAGACCGGGTGCGGGACCGTGGATATCATGATGCATACACTGGAGCGGTATTTCAGCCAGACAAAGGATACGGACCTTACGGACCGGATTGCGGAGGCGTTGCTTAAATCCACCATTGAAGCCGGCAAGGCTGCGGACCAGGATCCTGAGGATTATGAGGCCCGCGCAACCCTTATGTGGGCGGGCAGCCTTTCCCATAACGGCCTGACCAGCGCGGGCAGGGATTTCCTGATGCAGGTGCACCAGATGGAGCATGAGCTTTCCGGCATGTACCCAAGGATTGCCCATGGCGCAGGACTTTCAGCCCTGTGGCCTTCCTGGGCAAGGTTTGTATGTGTCCATGACGTGAACCGCTTTGCAAGGTATGCCGTCAATGTGTGGAACATTGACATGGACTTTGAACACCCCATGAAAACCGCCCTGGCAGGAATCCAGGCAACCGAGGATTTCTATAAGAGCCTTGGCATGCCGGTATCCATAAGGGAACTGGGCGTGGAGCCGGAAAAGATTGAGGAGATGGCAGACAAGTGCACCAACATGGGGACACGCAGGCTGCCTGGAATTGTTGAACTGGGCAAGGAAGAGATGATCCAGATTTACAGGATGGCAATGGACCCGGAGACATCCGGTCCGGTTACCATATATGGATAAGCGGTAAAAAGGCATAAATATGGACTGCGGGCTTATTGGAAAAGCACGCAGTCCGATTTTATTTCCGCAGTATTGCCGCCCTGACCCGCCCCCATAAGCTGGTATGGGGAAGGATAAGGTGAGGGCTGTGACCTTGGCAGACGCGGATGGAGAAACGGACCTTGGCAGCCTTACAGCGCAATGATTTCCCCATCCTCCGGAACCAGCAGGTTCCCATGGTAATACTCCCTGCCCTCAGCTGTATAGAGTTTCTTGCGCTGGGCCAGATCCTTATCCTCTGTATGCCACAGCACCAGGTTGGGGATGCGCAGGCTTTCGGCCAGTTCACAGGCTTCCTTTACCGTGCTGTGGTGTTTTTCGTATGGCTCGAATATCTCCCTGTCGCGGTACAGGCAGAAGGCCTCGTGGAGAAGCCAGTCACTGCCCTCCACATAGGGTCGGCATTCCGGGTTATAGGGTTCGTCCCCTGCGCAGGTGAACCTGCGTCCGTTCTTTAAAATGGTGGTAAAGCCGAACTGCCTGGCCTTGGTGGAAAGGATGTCAAAGAAGGTTACGTCATAATCCATGATGCGGACCGTCTCGCCGTCCTCCACGGGCACCAGGAAGATACGGCTGCCGATCATCTTGTAGAACTTGGCCTGCATGGTCAGGCGGCAGATGGTGGATATGGTGTCCACCAGGCCCTGATGGCAGTAAATCCGCAGTTCGCCCTCATATCTGCCCTTTCTCATGGCAGTGGCAATCATGCGCACCATCCATACAATCCCCAGTATGTGGTCCGTGTGTTCATGGGTCACGAAAATGTTGTGGATACGGCACAGATCCACATCCATCTCCTCAAGGATCCGCAGGATGCCGTTGCCCCCTCCTGCGTCCACCATGAAAAATCCATCTCCCTCCCGGATGGCAAAACAGGTGTTATAGCAGTGCACTGCCTGGGCATTGCCTGTTCCAAACACGTATAATTCTTCCATAAATTCCCGTCTCCTTTGAAAAAATTTAGATATTCTTAATCAATATTAACCCTTTGTTCAGCTGGAAAAACTTTTCATTTAGTTAAGAATATGTTACTATAACTTTAAATAAAATGCAATTGTGATTGGGGAGAATATGACAATGAGGGATTTGGCATATCTACAGCTTCTGGCAAAAGAATACCCTACGGTAAAGGCGGCGACCAGTGAAATCGTGAACCTCATGGCAATCTGCAGCCTTCCAAAGGGAACGGAATACTTTTTCAGCGACCTGCACGGGGAATATGAGGCATTCATCCACCTTCTCCGCTCGTCCTCGGGCATTACCCGCGAGAAAATCAAGGATACCTTCGGACACCTGATCCCGGAAGAGGAACAGGTGCAGCTGGCCAATCTGATTTATTATCCGGAGCGGAATCTGGGAAGAATGATAAAGCAGGGACATTTTACCGAGGACTGGCAGAAGATAACCATCTACCGCCTGGTCCAGAGCTGCAAGGAGGTATCCTCCAAGTACACCCGCTCCAAGGTGCGCAAGAAAATGCCCATGGAATTTGCGTATATCATCGATGAACTGCTCCACGTGGACTATAATGATGACAATAAGAAGTTATATTACAATGAAATCATCCATTCCATTATTGACAACGGCATTGCGGACAAGTTCATCATTGCGCTGTGCCATCTGATCCAGAACCTTACCATTGACAATCTGCATATTATCGGGGACATCTATGACAGAGGCCCAAGGGCGGATATCATCATGAATGAGCTGATGTGTTTCCATGACGTGGACGTGCAGTGGGGCAACCATGATATTTCCTGGATGGGAGCCGCCACAGGCAATCTGGCCTGTATCTGCAACGTGCTTCGCATTGCAATCAGCTACAACAGCTTTGACGTGCTGGAGGACGGCTATGGCATCAACCTGCGCCCCCTGTCCATGTTTGCGGCCAGGGTGTACCAGGATGACGCCTGCGTGCGGTTTATGCCCAAGATACTGGATGAGAATATCTATGATGCAGTGGACCCCGGCCTGGCTGCCAAGATGCATAAGGCCATTGCCATTATCCAGTTTAAAGTGGAGGGGGCCATGATACGCCGCCATCCTGAATATGAGATGGATGACCGGGTGATGCTGGCCAATGTAAACTATGAAGATGGGACAGTGTCCATTGACGGCAAGGAGTATCCCATGATGGATATGAACCTCCCCACCGTGGACCCTAAGAATCCCCTGGAACTGAGCCGCGGGGAAAAGGAGCTGCTGCGGACCCTTCAGGCATCCTTTAAGCACAGCGGGCTGCTTCACAGGCATGTGCGTTTCCTCTATTCCCATGGAGGCATGTATAAATGTTACAACTCCAATCTTCTGTACCATGGCTGCATCCCCATGAAGAAGGACGGTTCCTTTGACACCATAACCATAGACGGCGTTTCCTATGGGGGGAAGTCACTGATGGATTACTTTGACAGGCAGATGCAGAACGCATACTTCATGCCTGAGGGGGCAGAGGGCCGGGAGAGGGCCGTGGATATGATGTGGTATCTCTGGTGCGGGGCCAAGTCGCCGGTGTTCGGCAAGGATAAGATGACCACGTTCGAACATTATTTCGTGGGGGACAAAGCCACCCACAAAGAGGTTATGAACCCATACTACCAGTTAAGTGTAAAAGAAGAATTCTGCAACAGGCTGCTGGAGGAATTCGGCCTTCCCGTGGATGGTTCCCATATCATCAACGGACATGTGCCTGTGAAATTAAAGGACGGCGAAAAGCCCGTGAAAGCGGGCGGAAAGCTGTTCATCATTGACGGAGGGCTGTCAAAAGCATATCAAAGTACCACTGGGATAGCGGGATATACCCTGATTTATAATTCCCATCACCTGGCGCTGGCGGAACACATGCCCTTTGACCCCAGGAAAGAAAGCACGCCTAAGGTATCTGTGGTGGAAAAGGTGAAGACCAGGGTCATGGTGGCTGATACGGATAAGGGACGGGAACTGAAAGGGCAGATTGCCGATCTGAAGGAACTGGCGGCTGCCTACCGGGAAGGTACTATAAAAGAAAGGGTTGAGTAATGAACAGATTAGAATTTTTGCAGGGACTGAAAGCTGAACTGGAGGGGCGCGTGCCCCATTCCATCATTCAGGAGAATCTGAGATACTATGATTCCTATATATCGGATGAGGCCGCCAAGGGGCAGGCCGAGGAGGATGTGATTGAAAGCCTGGGCGGCCCTAAGATCATCGCCAGGACCATTGTGGACGCGGCCCTGGACACCGAAGACAGGCCGGATGGCTTTGAGACGTTTGGTTCAGGCCCTGCCTTTGATGAGGCGCAGGGAAGCTATACCCAGAGGGAAACAGGAACGCCCCACGGCAGACAGACAGACCCCCATGTCCACTATGTGGACTTCAGTAAGTGGTATGTGAGGCTGATTGCCGGCCTGGTGGTGCTGCTGGTCATATTCCTGATCATGACCGTATTCTTCGGCATCATGGGGTTGGCGGGATGGATCCTGTCCTATATCTGGCCCATACTTTTAGTCATGATGGTGGTCTGGATGTTCAGGGGGCCCCACCGATAAGAGGAATGGAAGGAACACTGGCAATAAGAGAATCTCCCATCCCTATATTGACAAATATGTGAATTAATTATATACTCTATCTTAACAAATGTAATAATTACGTAACATATTGAATGGGAATAAAGAGGATAAGGTAAGGAGAGTTTCAGTGGATTTTGGTGGATTTTGTAAAGGGGTGTTGAAATTAGCAGGGGCATTATGCCTGTGCACGGGGCTGGTGCTTTCCTGTCCAAAGGACAGCCAGGCAGCAGCCAGGCAGGCCGAGGTGAAGACACGTTCTTCCTATGTGGTTAAGATAGAAGCCCCCAGCGTGGATGTCTATACATATGCAAGCGAGTTCTCCGGCAGGCAGGGCCAGGTCATGAGAGGCCAGACCTATGAGGTGCTTTCCAATGCCAACCAGGGCTGGGTGAAGATCAGGACCGGCGGACGGGAAGGCTTCATACGCACCGCAGGCAATGCCACCATAGTGGAAAAAGCCCGTGAATCCGTGGATGAGAACGTCAAAAAGCGCCGTCAGGTAGTGGAGTATGCCATGCAGTTCGTGGGCGGCCGGTATGTGTACGGAGGCGCTGACCCCAACCGCGGCGTGGACTGCTCCGGATTCACAAGATACGTGCTTTCCAACTCCGCATCCATCAGCCTTCCTCATTCTTCCAGAGGACAGTCTTCCTATGGAAGGCAGGTATCCGAGGAGGAGATGCAGCCAGGCGACCTGCTGTTCTACAGCGGATCCGGCGGCATCAACCATGTGGCCCTTTATATTGGCAATGGACAGATAGTCCATGCATCCACAGAAAAAACGGGAATCAAGACTTCCCCATATGATTACCGCACCCCGGTTAAGATTGTAAGCCTGCTGTCATAAGACGCAGGCTTTTTTATTGTTAAGTTTCATGGCGGTTTTGTTAAAAATGATATAAAAAGTATTAAAAATATATAAAGATGTTGACGAAACATGAAAACGTGCTATAATAAATCTGTAATGAATGTAACATTTACGTAACAAATAGGGCATCATCATTCATTCAAAACTAAACCGCGATGGGAGATTTCCTTAATGAGAAGTATGTTAGGTCAACTGATAAGAACAGGCGCTGTGTGTGGTATGCTGATGATCATGAATCCATTCACATCCATGGCAGCCATCGGACCTGGTTTTACAGCCGGAACATATGTGGCAACCATCACATCTGAGAGTGTGAACATCAACCGGAACATGGACAGTGAAGAAGTGCTTATGACAGCCCGGACAGGGAATACATACGAGGTATTAGAAGATTTAGGGAATGGATGGATGAAGGTACGGGTGAACGATACCGAAGGTTACCTTCCCGTATCAGGCAATGCCACGGTGGAGCAGGTGACGGAAGATGAGATTGCGGAAGTGCAGCAGGATGCGCTGGAGTCTTCCAACAGCTATAAGCGCCAGCAGGTGGTGAATTATGCCATGCAGTTTGTAGGCGGAAGATATAAGTATGGCGGCAGCGACCCGCGCACAGGCGTGGATTGTTCCGGCTTTACAAGATATGTGCTTCAGAATTCCGCCGGAATCAGCATGAACCGCTCTTCAGGCGGACAGGCCAGCCAGGGCGTGCCCATCGGCGCAGACCAGATGCAGCCAGGAGACCTGCTGTTTTACGGAGGCGGCAGGGGAATCAACCATGTAGCCATGTATATTGGCAACGGGCAGATTGTACATGCTTCCACGGAGCGTACAGGTATTACCATATCGAACTGGAACTACAGGAATCCGGTTAAGATAGTGAATGTGCTAGGATAAGATTTTCAAATAGATAAAAGACGCGTCCCGGGATGAATGTTCATTCCGGGACGCGTCTTTTTCCGTCCGTCCCTGTCCTGCGTTGGCCGGATTGTACCGGCGCAAAAAAGGACGGGCAGGATGTGAATCCCGCCCGTCCTCAATTAGAGTCCTTGTTAAGCC
>JAEXCG010000135.1 GCA_023402355.1 Bacillota bacterium
GAGGAGGAGAAGACCATGGAACCCACCAAGTACCCCAAGGCCGCATTCATCCTGCGCTTTTTGAAGGGGCAAAAGCGCCTGTTCGCGCTCGCGCTCGCCTGCTCGATGCTGTGCATCGTCTTAAACGCGCTGACCCCGCAGATCATCAAGATCGCGGTGGACTGCGTGCTGGGCGAGTCGCCCCTGCCGCAGAGCCTGGGCTTCCTGTCCGGGCTGCTTGAAAGCGGCACGGCCCGGGCGCTGATGGCCGCGGCCGTGCTGCTGGGCGTCGTCGCCGCGTTCAGCGGGCTTTCCAACTACGTGAGCCGCATGTCGCTGGCCAAGGGCTCTGAAAACTTCATCAAGGGCATGCGCGACGCGCTGTTCGGCCACATCCAGCGCCTGCCCTTCGAGTGGCACGTGCGCCACCAGACGGGCGAGATCATCCAGCGCTGCACCTCCGACGTGGAGGTCGTGCGCTCCTTCGTCGTCAACCAGCTCATCGAAGTGTTCCGCACGGTCTTCCTCGTCGGCTTCTCGCTTTGCCTGATGCTCTCCATGAATCTAAAGCTCTCGCTGATCGCGATCGTGTTTCTGCCCATCATCCTGCTATACTCGATGATCTTCTACGCGCGCATCGCGCGCCGCTTCCGCACGGCGGACGAGGCGGAGGGCGAGCTGACGAGCGTGGTGCAGGAAAACCTGACGGGCGTGCGCGTGGTGCGCGCGTTCGGCCGCGAGCGCTACGAGGTGGAGCGCTTCGACCAGAAGAACGAGAACTTCTCCTCCCTGTGGATCAAGCTCGGCCGCCTGCTCTCCTATTACTGGTGCATCGGCGACTTCATCACGGGGCTTCAGATCATCACAGTCGTGTGCATGGGCACGTACCTGGCGGTGCACGGCGAAATCACGCTGGGCACGTTCCTCGCCTTCGTCAGCTACAACCAGACGCTGGTCTGGCCGGTGCGCGGCCTGGGCCGCATCCTCTCGGAGATGAGCAAGGCGGGCGTCTCCATCGAGCGCGTGCAGTACATCCTCCAGGCGAAGGAAGAGGAGGAGCCGAAGAGCGCCCTGACCCCGCCGCTTTCGGGCGACATCCGCTTTGAGCACGTGAGCTTCCGCTACGCGGACGGGCAGGACGTGTTAAAGGACGTTTCCTTCACCGTGCCCGCGGGCACGACGGTGGGCATTCTGGGCGGCACGGGCAGCGGCAAGTCCACGCTGATGCACCTGGTCGACCGCCTGTACGACCTGCCCGAGGGCTGCGGGCGCATCACCGTCGGCGGGGTCGACGTGAAGGACATCCGCCGCGACCACCTGCGCAAAAACGTGGGCCTGGTCCTGCAGGAGCCCTTCCTCTTCTCGCGCACGGTCGCGGAAAACGTGAAGTCCGCCGCGCCCGGCGCGGGCGACGCGGCCATGCACGAGGCCGCGCGCATCGCCTGCGTGGACGAGGCCATCGAGGGCTTCCCCGAGGGCTACAAGACCGTGGTGGGCGAGCGCGGCGTGACGCTTTCCGGCGGGCAGAAGCAGCGCGTGGCCATCGCCCGCATGCTGATGCAGAAGGCCCCCATCATGATCTTCGACGACTCGCTCTCCGCCGTGGACGCGGAGACGGACCAGCGCATCCGCACGCGCCTTCGCGAGCGCCTGTCCGACGCGACGGTGGTGCTGATCTCGCACCGCATCACCACGCTGATGCAGGCGGACCGCATCGTCGTGCTCGACGGCGGCCGCGTCTCGCAGGTGGGCACGCACGAGGAGCTGATCGCGCAGGACGGCATCTACCGGCGCATCTACGACATTCAGATGAGCGCGGACGACCGCGTGCTGCTCGAAGGGGCGGAAAACCCCGCCTAAGCCGCGCCCCGAATCCCGATGCGACCGGTCCCCGAAAGGAGTGAAAAGGCCAATGGCTTTTGAAGAAACCGAATATACCGGCAAATCGTTCGAGCCGAAGATCTGGAAGCGGCTGTTTCCGTTCCTAAGGCGCTACCGCGCGCTGCTGATCCTGATCCTCGTGCTCAACCTCTACTGCGCGCTGGTGGACATCGTGAACCCCCTGCTCCAGCGCTACGCCATCGACAACTTCATCGCGGCGGGCACGACGAAGGGCCTCGCGCTGTACGCGGTCTTTTGCGTGCTCATCATCCTCTCGCAGACGCTGGCGGTGCTGGGCTTCACGCGCGGCTCGATGATGGTGGAAATGCGCCTGGGCCGCGACATGAAGCGCGAGTGCTTCACGCACCTGCAGACGCTCTCCCTTTCCTATTACAACGTGACGCCCGTGGGCTACATCCTCTCGCGCGTGATGAACGATACGAACCGCATCGCGGGGCTGGTCGCCTGGAACTTCTTCGACATCATCTGGGCGCTCTCGTACGTGCTGGGCGTCATGGTCGCCATGGCGATGCTCAACGTAAAGCTCGCGCTGGTCGTGATGCTGATCGTGCCCGGCATCGCCGTGCTCACCGGCTTTTTCCAAAGCCGCATCCTCAAGTGGAACCGCAAGGTGCGCAAGGTGCACTCGCGCATCACCAGCGCCTATAACGAGGGCATCATGGGCGCGAAGACGAGCAAGACGCTCGTCATCGAGGACCAGAACATCGAGGAATTCAAGGAAGTGACGCAGGAGATGCGGGTGAGCGCGGTGCACGCCTCGCGCCTGTCCGCGATCTACATCCCGCTGGTGCTGTTCCTTTCCACCATGGCGACGGCCATCGTGCTGGTGCGCGGCGGACGCCTGACGATGGAAAACGGCATGATGCTGGGCACGCTCTCCGCCTTCCTCTCCTACGCCGTGGGCATCTTCGAGCCCATTCAGCAGCTCGCACGCACGCTGTCCGACTTCATCAGCGTGCAGGCGAACATCGAGCGCGTGACCGGGCTGCTCGATCAAAAGCCGCTGGTCGTGGACGCGCCGCAGGTCGTTCAAAAGTACGGCGACTGCTTCACCCCCAAGCCCGAAAACTGGGAGCCCATCCGCGGCGACATCGAGTTCGAGGACGTGTCCTTCCGCTACCCGGACGGCAAGGAGGACGTGCTTTCCCACTTCAACCTCAAGATTCCGGCGGGCACCACGGTCGCCATCGTCGGGGAGACGGGCGCGGGCAAGTCCACGCTGGTCAACCTCGCCTGCCGCTTCTTCGAGCCGACCGGCGGGCGCATCCTGATCGACGGGCGCGACTACCGCGAGCGCTCGCAGCTCTGGCTGCACTCCTCCATCGGCTACGTGCTGCAAAACCCGCACCTGTTCACCGGCACGGTCCTGGAGAACATCCGCTACGGGCGGCTCGACGCCACCGACGAGGAGGTCATCGCCGCCGCCAAGGCCGTGTCGGCCGACACGGTGGTCGAAAAGCTAGATAAGGGCTACCTCTCCGACGTGGGCGAGGGCGGCGACCGCCTGTCCACCGGCGAAAAGCAGCTCGTCTCCTTCGCCCGCGCCGTGCTGTGCGACCCGCGCATCTTCGTGCTCGACGAGGCGACGAGCTCCATCGACACGCAGACCGAGCAGCTCATTCAGAGCGCCATCGAGCACCTGCTGGGCGGGCGCACCTCGTTCCTGATCGCGCACAGGCTTTCCACCATCCGCCACGCGGACATCATCCTCGTCGTGCAGGCCGGGCACATCGTGGAGCAGGGCAAGCACGAGGAGCTTCTAAAGAAGCGCGGCTACTACCACGACCTGTACGTCAAGCAGTTCGAGCAGGAGGCGCAAAGCCGGGTGATCGGGTAAGCCGTCCATTGAAGCTGAAACGAAGGGTATGTGTTCGTCCTGAACGCATGCCCTTTTATCGTCGTTTGCCCCTATCTTTTCCGGGCGGCGATCCGGTATAATGGAGCAAGCCCCCGTCAGCGAGCCTTTGGGGCAATAGAAAGGAAACAACGCCGTGAACAGAAGAATCGCAAGGACCGCCTCGCTCGTCAACTTGACCGCCGTCGTCTGCTTTGCCCTGTCGATGCTCCTGGGGTTCGACTTTGGCAGCTATTTTTCCTCGATGTTTATCGCGTTCAGCTTCGTGCCGATGGCGTGCGCCTTTGCCCATTTCTCCGGGGAAAAAGCGAAGCTGGCGGGGCTTACGGCCGTGGGATTTTCGACGGTGTACGCCGCCATCATCCTGCTGGTTTACTTCGCGCAGCTCACGACCGTGCGGATGGACGCGCTCACGGAGCAGGCCGCCGTCCTGCTCGACTTTCAGCGGTTCGGGCTGCTCTTCAACTACGACCTGCTGGGCTACGGCGTGATGGCGCTTTCGACGTTCTTCGCGGGCCTGACGATCGAGGCCGCGACCCCCGCGGACCGGTGGCTGAAAGGGCTGCTGATGGCGCACGGCGTCTTCTTCGTGAGCTGCCTGCTACTGCCGATGCTGGGCGTATTCAAGTCGGACGGGGAGGCGTGGATCGGCGTCGCCGCGCTGACGGTTTGGTGCCTGTACTTTGCGCCCGTCGACGCGCTGTCCTGCCTGCATTTTTCCAGGTGTCGGGATTGAGGCGCGTTTCGCCCTTCGGGGCTATACAAAAAGATCAGCAATCGCTTCGGTTGCTGATCTTTTTTGGCGGGTGGAATGCCCGCCCAATTCTCGTGACGCGCCGCGGCTTATCCGGGTGAGCTTATTCAAGCGCCGTGTTCGGCGCCTTCAGTCCGTCCAGGGGGATTTCCTCCGCGCCTGCCGCTTCCGTGCGCCCGGCCTCTTCTTCCGCCTTCCGCTTTGCTACCGCGTACTCGACCATGTCCATCAAAAATTCCTGGCAAGGCACGGACAACCCATCAAACAACCTGGACATGCGCTCCCTGCGCACGTCGGCCTCGACGAACATCGGCCCTTCCCCGAACACAAGATAGTCGTATGACACGTGAAAGGTGAGGCACATCTGATAGACGACGTTCTTGCGAACATCGTCGGTCCCCACTTCCAGCTTGCTGTAATACGAATCGGAGTACCCCAGCGCGGCGGACATCTCCGCCTGCGACTTCCCCAAGGCGCTGCGTATCGCCAGAAACCGGCCGTGTATCTCCGGCGAGGGTTTATATTCTCTCATGCTTCCCAGCCCTTTCAGAGGGCACTTTATCAAGTTGAGAGACTTTTGTCAATAACCTCTTGACATTCTGCCGATATTCGAGGCAAACGCGAAAGGTACGGCCCGGAAGCCGTACCTTTTGCGCACCCATGCGGCCAAGCGTCCGCCCCGCCGTATCTCCGCTTAAATCGCGCCGACGATCCGGTGCGGCACGTAGGGCTCCTCCAGATAGGCGACATCCTCCGCCGTGAGGGGGACGGAAAAAGCGCCCGCCGCGTCGTCCAGGTAGGCGGCCTTCGTCGCGCCGACGATGGGCGCGGTCACGCCCTTTTGGAATTGCCAGGCGAGCGCCACCTGCGTCATCGTGACGCCGTACTTTTCGGCGATCTCGCTCACGCGCAGCACGATCTGGTAGTCCGTCTCCTGCGTGGCGTCGTACTTGGAAATCGCGGTCTTGTCGGTCTGGCTGCGCAGGGTGTCGGTCTTCCACGCGAGGCGGGAGAGCCTGCCCGCCGCCAGCGGGCTGTAGGGCGTGCGCGCGACGCCCATCTGCTCGCAGATCGGGATGAGCTCGCGCTCGTCCTCGCGGTAGAGCAGGTTGTAGTGGTTCTGCATCGACGTGAACGGCGTGAACCCGCCCCGCTCCGCCGCGAGCTGCAGGTTGTAAAACTGATAGCCGTACATCGCGGAGGCCCCCAGCGCGCGCACCTTGCCCGCCTTCACGAGGCCGTGCAGCGCCTCCATCGTCTCCTCCACCGGCGTGCCGTAATCGAAGCGGTGGATGATGTACAGGTCGAGGTAATCCGTGCCCAGCCGCTTTAGCGTGCCGTCGATCTCGCGGCGAATCGCCTCCGCGCTCAAATGCCCCTCGTTGAAATAGACCTTGGAGGCCAGCACCACCTTGTCCCGCGCGACGTTTGCGCGGATGGCCCGGCCCAGGTATTCCTCGCTCGTGCCCGCCGAGTAGGTATTCGCCGTGTCGAAGAAGTTGATGCCCAGGTCGAGCGCGTGGCGGATGATCCCCGCGCTCTCCTCCGGGTTCAGCGTCCAGGCGTGCATCTTGCTCGCCGGGTCGCCAAAGCTCATGCAGCCGACGCACAGCCGCGAGACCTCGATGCCCGAATGCCCCAGTTTTGCGTATTCCATGGATGTCCTCCCTCTGCGGCCGTCGCCGCCTGCGTTCTGCTTTACAGGATACACCTTGGAGTTCACTCCAGGTCAAGGAGAAACATGAAAGATTCCACAAAAAAATCCCCGCCCCAAATGCTTGGGACGAGGATAATTTGCCGAATCTTACAGGCCGAAGTGGGCGTTGAGCAGTTCGACAGCCTTCTGGGCCGCCTCGCCGGTGACCGCCGCGCAGCGGGCCTTGCGGTTGTCGGCGCCCATATCGGTGATGCCGTTCTCGCTCATGAACTTCGTCACGGAGTCGCCGCAGTTGACGGAGTTGGCGACCGTCTTCTTGCTGGCGAAGTTGTCCGGATCGTAGGCCGGGAACTCATGGCTGCGATACCAGGCGAACAGGTCCGCGGTGATCGCCTTGGCGTCGGCGGGCTCGCACACCAGGCCGATCGCGCCCGCGCAGCCGCCCAGGGAGCCGCACAGCGAAGCCGCGCCGTAGCCGGCCGCGCCGTTCGCGTACATGCGCGCAGGAATCTGGTTGAAGGGATAGCCGACCTCCTCGCCCAGCTGGCCGATGATCGCGTCGAACGCGCCCGCGGCGCAGCCGCCCAGCTCGTAGAAGGACTTGTAGCCGCGCTCCAGCGTCTTCTGCGGGTCCAGCTTCTGATACTTAAACGGATGCTCCGGCGCGGCCACCGCATCTTCCGCCGCGGCCTTGTCGTACGCGCCGAGCAGGGGGCTCGCGACGCCCATCGCCGCCGCGCCCGCAAAGACCTTGCCAGCCGTGCGCATAAAGTCGCGGCGGCTCTGAAGCTTTTCATTGTTCTGCATGATAATCTTCCTCCTCCGATTCAGGCGGCGATGCGCCGCCTTGTTTGAGTGTGTTAACATTATATCACTTTCCCGCTTGGAGGGCAAGGGGAATTTCGGCATATGTCAAAAAAGGCGGGCTGTGCCCGCTCCAGCGTGTCGACAAAGTGGCGATCGCCACTTTGTCGAGATTACGGGTAATTTTTTCGCTCCGCAAAACTGCGTTTTGCTCCGGAAAAAGCCCCGCCCGCCCGGCAAAGCCGGGCGATACGATTGCAGTCTTGCAGACAGCTTTTAGTTTGTCTGTCTTTGGTGGGTTTATCGACAATCTGAGGCGGGCTGTGCCCGCTCCCCTCTCCGACTGGTCGCTTCCGCCGCGCACCTTTTCCCACGCAGCCGCGGCTTCCTATTTCTCACGGAGACAAATCAGACGGGCTGTGCCTTTTCCCGCGCGGCTTTCGTAAAAAGTTTTGAATCTGTCACGCTGTTGTCAGGTTTAGGGCGGCATAATGGAGGAAAAGGAGGACTGCATCATGGCGTTTGATTTTAAGAGGGAATACAGGTCGCTTTACCAGCCCGGGGAAGCGCCCGAAATCGTCTCCGTACCCGCCGCGCGCTACGTCGGCGTCCGGGGGACGGGCGACCCCAACGAAGAGGGCGGCGCGTACAAGCGGGCGGTCGGCATCTGCTACGCCGTCGCCTACACCCTCAGGATGAGCGGCAAGGGGGCGCGCCGGATCGACGGCTTTTTCGAGTTCGTTGTGCCGCCCCTGGAGGGCTTCTGGCGGCAGGAGGGCGTGGACGGCGCAAACTACGCGGACAAGCGCAGCTTTGAGTGGATCTGCGTCCTGCGCCTGCCGGACTTCGTGCGCGAGGCGGACTTCGCCTGGGCGGTTCAGGAGGCGTCCCGGAAGAAGAAGCTCGACTGCTCCCCCGCCGCGCTCCTCTCGCTCGAGGAGGGGCTTTGCGTGCAGGCGCTGCACAGGGGGCCCTTTGACCGGGAGCCGGAGACGGTGGCCGCGATGGACGCCTTTCTGCTCGAAAACGGCTATCAAAACGACTTTTCACGGAACCGCATGCACCACGAGATCTACCTGTCCGACCCGCGGCGGGTGCCGCCCGAAAGGTGGAAGACCGTGATCCGCCATCCCGTCCGGCGCGACCCGCAGCGGTAAGGCGCGGGCAGCAAAGCGCGGCGTCCGCTCCGGCAAAGGCCGGGGACGAACGCCGCGCGGTTTTTCGTCCGCGCCCGATCAGCGCCCCGCCGCAAGGCGGCGGAACAGGTCCTCAAACACGCGGTCGCGGTCGATCCCGTAGACGTATTCCATCAGGGGACGGTCGGGGCTGAAGCTGTAGTGGTGGTCGTACTGCGCGATGGGGCGGCGCTCCGCGCGCGAGCGGACGGCCCTGCCCTCCGCGTCCAGCAGCCAGGCGACGACGGAGACGTCCCAGATCACGCGGCTCCACGGCTTGCCCTTCGCGTAGCCCTCGGCCTCCTCGACCGTGTGGGCGACCAGGTAGTCGCACAGCGCGTTCTTGCCGCCGAGCCACGCGCGAAGCTCCGGCTCCGTGGTGCGCAGCGCGTCCACCACGCCGCCGCAGGGGAGCTGCACGAGCCGCGCGCCGCTGTCGAAGACCGCGCGCACGGCCGCCACGTCCTGCCGGCAGTTGAACTCGCGGTTGTGCGGGTAGTGGAAGGCGTGGCCGCCGAGCCAGACGACGACCGTGTTTTGCGCGATTTCCGGCGCGGCGAGCAGCGCGGAGGCGACGTTCGTGATCGCGCCGATCGCAAGCACGTAGAGCGGGTTTTCCGGCGTGTACGCGCGCGCTCTGTCGATCAGGTCGCGCACGGCGTCCGACCAGACGGGCGTGCGCTCGTCCGGCAGGTAGCGCTCCGCGCCCCGGTACGTCGCGGCGCACAGCTCCTCCCGCCCGGCGAGGCGCAGGAGGTTGTGAATCTCCCGATAGCTCTTCTCCATGCCGTCCGCGGGCGACGTGGACTTCTCGTTGAGGAACGGCGCGGCGTACAGCGCGCGCAGGTTCACGCGGTCCCCCGCGCAAAGCAGGTAGGCGACGGCAAACTGGTCGTCGATCTCGTTATAGGTGTCGGTGTCGATTACCGCGTCCACGATTCCCCGCGGACGGTCTACAGCATGCATGGGCTTCCTCCTCTTGCGGTCGTGATTTCATTATTTCGCCCGCGCGCCCCTCACAGGCGCGAGAGTACCTCCTCGTGCAGCGCGCGGCGCACCCTTGAAAAATCGCCCCATTCCGGGCACTGCACCGCGACGACCAGGCCCGCGCGCGGCAGCACGGTGGTGATCTGGCCGAACGCGCCGTCCGCGCGGTAGGCGTCCGGGTAGGGCGAGCGCCAGAACTGATAGCCGTAGCCGCAGCGCCAGAGGTTTTCCACGCGGCGTTCCTCGCCGCCGTCCTCCGGCACGGGCGGGGTGTCGATGTGCTTTGACGTCGCCTCGCCTATCCAGGCCGCGTCGATCAGGCGCTCGCCCTGCCAGCGGCCCTGCGCGAGGCAGAGCTGGCCCAGCTTCATCATGTCCGTCAGGCGCATGAACAGGCCGCTGCCGCCGTTGGGGTGGCCCTTCGGGCAGCACTCCCAGACGGGCAGCCCCTGACCCAGCGGGCGAAACAGCCGCTCGTAGAGGTATTCCAGCAGGTTCACGCCGGTCTTTTGCTCGACCATGCGGCCCGCGAGCACGCTGTCCGCGGTGGAGTAGCAGAACGCCTCGCCCGGGCGCGAGGGCATCGGGCGCGAGAGCATGTAGCGCAGGTAATCCGGCGCGCCCTCGCCCTGCCTGCGCTCCGCGATCATGAGGTAGGGCCGCCCAAAGCCGCTGGACATGGTGAGCAGATCGCGCAGCGTCACGTCGTAAAGCGCGGGCGGCGCGTCCGGCGGCGCCGCCTCGGGGAAGCAGTCGCACAGGCGGTCCGAAAGCGAAATCCGCCCCTCCGACACGGCGAGCCCCACGGCCAGGGTCATGTAGGACTTGGTGTGCGAGTAGATGCAGCGCGCCTGGTCGGGCGCGAAGCGGCGCTCCGTCAGCACGCGGCGCTCGTCGCCCACAGCGATCCCCTCCACCCGCAGGCCCTCGGCCTCGACGCGGCGCGAAAACGCCTCAAGCAGCCTTTCCATCTCAGGTTTCCTCCTCGTCGTCCTTCGCCCAGGCGCGCAGCAGCGTCTCAAACAGCCTGCGCATGTCGATGGGCTTGGTCAGGTAGCCGGTCATGCCCGCCTCGCGGGCGCGCGCCTTCTCCTCGGAAAAGGCGTTGGCCGTCATCGCCAGGATCGGCACGGCGGCGGCGTCCGGCCGGGGCAGCGCGCGGATGCCGCGCGTCGCCTCCAGCCCGTCCATGACGGGCATGCGGATGTCCATGAGCACGGCGCGGTAGGCGTAGGGCTCGCTCCGGGCAAAGCGCTCCAGCGCCACGCGCCCGTTCACCGCCTCGTCCACCACGAGCCCCCGGTCGCGCAGCAGCGTGCAGGCGATCTCCATGTTGAGCTCGTTGTCCTCCACGAGCAGCACGCGCTCGCCGTGAAAGCGCGCCTCCTCCCCGTCCATAAAAGCCGTCGCCGTCTCCGGCGCAGCCGCCGTCTCCGACGCAGCCGGCGAATCCGGCACTGTCGGCGAATCCGGCGCAGCCGGCGGGGCCGGCACTGCCGGCGCACGGTAGAGCGGCAGGCACACGGTGAAGCGCGTGCCCCGTCCGGGCGCGCTCTGCACGTCGATGGTGCCGCCCAGCAGGCTCACCAGGCTGTGGGTGATCGAAAGCCCCAGGCCCGTGCCCTCGAACACGCGCCCGCCGCCCGCCTGCTCCTGCTCGAACGGCTCGTACATGCGCGCGATGAACGCCTCGGTCATGCCCATGCCGTCGTCCTCCACCCGCACCGTCAGCAGCGCGTCGCCGCCCGCCTCCTCCTGCACCTCGGCCCGCAGCGCCACGTGTCCGCCCTCCGGCGTGTACTTGACCGCGTTGGAGAGCAGGTTCATCAAAATCTGGCGCAGGCGCAGGGGATCGCCCACGTACATCGGGGCGACGTCCACCGGCGCTTCGACCCGGAAATGCTGGCGCTTCTTCTCGGCCTGCCCGCCGATGATCTCCCCCACGCCGCCGAGCAGCTCGCGCAGGTCGAAGGGCTCCTGAGACAGGCTGAGCTTGCCGCTCTCGATCTTGGACATGTCCAGAATGTCGTTGATGAGCGAGAGCAGGTACCCCGCCGACAGGTCGATCTTCTTCAGGCAGTCGCGCACGCGCGCCGGGTCCTCCGCGTGCGTCTGGGCGATGGCGGCCATGCCCAGGATCGCGTTCATGGGCGTCCTGATGTCGTGGCTCATGCGCGAGAGGAAGTCCGTCTTCGCGCCGGAGGCCTGCTCCGCCAGCCGCAGCGCGTCCAGCAGCTCCCTGCGCTTGCGCTCCTCCTCGCGGCGCGTGTCGTCCAGATCCTTGAAGTAGAACATCACCTGGCGCTGGTCGCTGCCGCAGGCCTGCGCCTGCATCGAGAACCAGCGGTATTCGCCCCCGTGCTCGCGGCGCGGGGCCTCGAAGTAGACCTCCGACTGGCCCGAGGCGAACGTCGCGCGGAGGCTTTCGACGTCAAAGCGGCGCAGAAATTCCTCGCGGTAGTCCGGGTGCAGGGCGGTCATGGCGTCCGCGCGGATGTGCTCGGAGAGCGGCCGCCCGCCGCGCGTTCGACAGACGCGCCCGTCCGAAAACGTCCAGACGTACACGGCATCCTCCAGCAGGTCGCCCTCGAGCACCACGCTGTAGAGCCTGCGCACCGCGAGCGCGAAGCGCTCGTTCGCCAGGCGCTGTTCCTCGCGCGAGAGGCGCAGCGCGTGGATGTCGCGGTAGGTGCACAGCACCTGCGCGTCGCCGTCCGCGTCCTCCGGCATGGCGACGACGCAAAGCTCCGTCCAGCGCCAGGAACCGTCCGCCGCCAGGTGGCGCAGCTCCGCGCTGATGCGCCTGCGCCCGGCCGCGACCGCAGCGCGCAGCGCGGGCAGGCTGAACTGCGCGCGGAACATCGCCCGGTCGTCCGGGTGAATCTGCGTGCGCTCGTACTGCTCGTTGAGCGCGGCGTACGCGCCGCTCACCGGCAGCGCGTCCCAGGTGTCCGAGCGCTTGCGCAGGGTGAACAGCCCCGTCCGGAGGTTGAGCAGTATCAGCTCCTCGAACAGCGCGCTCGCGCCCGCGAGGAACTCCGCGCCCTTTTGTTCGACCGCCTTGCGCTCGTCGATCGTCTGCACGAGGCACATGCCCATCACGTCGCCCGCCGCGTTATCCTCCATGCGCAGCAGGGTGGTGGACAGCCAGTGCCACCTTCCGTCGCGGCCCATGCAGCGCGCCTCCACCGTGATCGTCCGCTCGCCGGAAAGAAAGCGGCGGAGCACCTGCGCGCAGTTCAGCGTCTCCCAGCAGACCGCGCGGTCCGCCTCGTGCACCAGGCTGCAGCGCCCGACAAGGCTCTCGTCGATGAGCGCCTTGAGGTCGTAGGCCCCGCTCTGGCGCAGCATCTCGACGCGGCGCTGCGTGAGGTTGAAGTAGATGATGCCGTCGTACACGCGCTGCATCGCCAGTTCCAGGCTGCGGTCCGCCAGCTCCCCGCGCAGCTTCGCCTCCTGAATCTCGCTGATGTCGCGCAGGGTGGCGACAAGCGTGCGCGCGTCCCCCGGCATGCGCGAAAACGAGAGCGCCGTCCAGCGGTAGCCCCCGTCCGGCCCGCGCAGGCGAAAGCGCAGCGCGTACTCCGCGTCGCCCCGGTCGAGCGCGGCCGCGATCTTCTCGGCGGTGAAGCCGGTAAAGACGTAGTCCACGTCGCTCGGGTGCAATTCGGGCAGGTCGTCCGGCCCGATGTCGCTTAGGTTCCCTTCCCGCGGCACGCCCGGTAGCACGCCCAGGCCGCGGCGCAGGATGAAGCGGTACGCGCCCGTCGCAGCGTCGATCGTCGCCAGCGAGAGGTAGTCCTTGCGGATGAGAAAGCCGGTGAGCCGCTCCCAGAAGGCGCGCTCCTCGCGGCCCTTTTGAATCCGCGCCTCGATCTGCCGCTCGCCGGTCAGCGCCGCGTGCGGCGTCACGCATACGAGAAAGGCGGGCACGCCGCCCTCCCACTCCATGCGGGTGGCGGACAGGTCGACCACCGCGCCGAAGGGGTCGTCGTAGTTGACCGTGGTGTTGTACTCCTTGCCCTCGATGCCTGCAAGCGGGCAGTTGTCGCAGGTGCCGCGCCAGACCTCGTGGCAGGCGTCGCCCAATCGCACGCCGGGCGTCACCTCGCGCACGCGGTCGTTGAAGTAGAGCAGCGCGTGGTCGTCCTGCCGGATCACGTACACCGCCGTGCCCGCCAGATGGTTGAGCATCGCCCGCACGTCGACCCCCATGCGATCATCCCCCTCTTTCGTATCGTCGGCGCTCTCAGATATAGACACAGTGTAGCCCCCAAAAGGGCGCCTGTCAATCGTCCTGTGTGTCTCTTTAAGAGGAAAAAACGATGCGGGCGCGAATTTTTTCAGGAGAAGCCCCAACCTTTCCCCGCGGGCGGGCGTCTAACGGATGAAAAAAGCGGAAAGCGGTGCGATGGCATGGACAAGGAAGAATTTACGCGCAGGCTGGTTCAAAGCGAGCAGACGCTCTACCGCGTCGCGCGCACGCTGCTTTCAAGCGACGCGGACTGCGCGGACGCGGTGCAGGAGGCGGTGGCAAACGCCTGGCAGCACCGCGAATCCCTGCGCGAGGAGGCGTACTTTCAGACCTGGCTGACGCGCATCCTCATCAACGCCTGCCGCACGCAGCAGCGGCGCGCGCGGCGTCTCGTGCCGATGGAGCACCTGCCGGAGCGCTACGAGACCCCGCCGCCGGACCCGGGCGTGCGCGAGGCGCTCTTCGCGCTGCCGCCCGCGCTTCGCCTGCCCACGGTGCTGCACTACGTCGAGGGGTTTTCCCTGGAGGAAATCGCCCGCGCCACGCACACGCCGGTGGGCACGGTGAAGTACCGGCTGTATCAGGCAAGGAAGCGGCTGCGGCTGGAAATCCTGTCGGACGCCGCGCTGCCCATAGGAGAAAGGAGCCGTTAAGAACATGAAACCCGAAGATTTAAAGGACGCATTTTCCCCCGCGCCGAAGGCTTTTCACGAGGCGCTGACCCGCTCGGCCGCCCGGCCTCAGACTCCCCGCGCCCGGAGCGGCCGCCGCCTTCGCCCCGCGGCGCTGCTCGCGGCGGCGCTTGCGCTCGTTTGCTTCTCGGCGGCGGCCGTGGCCGCGACCATCGGCTTTGACGACTTCATCGCGCGCGGCTGGTCGCTCCTGGGCGGGCCCGAGGTGCGCCCCTCGGACGTGGACGCCCACGAGCTTGCGATTGAAAGCCAGTCCTGCACGCTTGAGACCGTGAAGGCCGAGATCACGCAGGCCATGTGGCTGGGCGGCCAACTGCACTTCACGGTGCAGGTGCGCGCCGCGGACCCGGCGCGCGACGCCCTGCTCTACGCGATGGAGGTCGGGACCGACGGCGAGCGCGCGGACTGGGTGTTCCCGGACGGCGAGGAGGCGGGCGCGATGCCCGTCGACGAATGGACGCCCGAGGGCAAGCGCGCGCTGCTGTGCTCCGACGGCTACCGCATCTCGGCCCTCGCGCCGGGCGACGACCAGACGCCGCTGTACACCTGGGAAACGTCCTGGATTCGCCAGGGCGACGCGTTCGTGCTGCGGGTGAGCACGGGCGTGATGGGCGAGGAATCCTACGACTGGCAGGCGCTCACCCACGAGGACGGGCTGCTGCACCTGGCGTTCGGCCTCTACACGGAATACTGGCAGGGCGAACTGGAGGAGGGCACGCTCGACTTCTCCGTGCGCCCGCCGACGGCCGAGGAGATGCAGGCCTACGCGCAGGAAGAGGACCTGTAAGCTACGCCCGCGCCCAGCGGTCGAGCACGTCGCGCGCCGCGCGCACGGCCTCCCGGTCGGTTCTGAACACGTCCTCCCCCAGGCCCGGCAGCCCCATGGGCACGCCGGGTCTTTGAAACGCCATGCCGCTTTCCACCCGCCGCTTGGCCGACAGGTGAAAGCAGGTGACGGCGGTCGATTCGAGCAGCTCCCCGATCACCGCCGCGTCGACGCCCGCGCCCGCCATCACCGAAATGCCCTGCGCCCACTGCGAGAGCATCGCGAGCATTTCCATGCCCGCACGGGCGCTGGGCGCGCAGCCGGAGGTCAAAATCGTCTCGACGCCCAGCTCCTGCGCCGCGCACAGCGCGGGCAGCGGGTCGGCGCACAGGTCGAACGCGCGGGAGAGCGTCACGGGCAGACCGTCCGCCGCGCGCATCAGCGCCTCCATGCGCGGAACGTCCAGCGCGCCCTGCGGCGTCAGGCAGCCGATCACCAGCCCGTCCGCGCCCGCCGCGCGGTAGCCGCGCGCCTCCTCCAGCAGCACGTCAAACTCCGCCTGCGTGTACAGAAAGTCGCCCGCGCGCGGGCGCAGCAGCACCCGCACCGGGAGGCGCACCGCCCGGCGCACCGCGCCGAAGAGCGCGCGGGTGGGCGTGAGGCCGCCCACGGGCAGGCACGCGCACAGCTCCAGCCGCGTCGCGCCGCCGGCCTCGGCCTCCACGGCGGATTCCACGCTGTCCACACAGCATTCAAGCACAAAAGATTTCATGCATTCCCGCGGGCGGCGCCCGCATCCTCCTCCGAAATTCTTTTTATCCGTGAAAGGCGTTGGCACACGCGGCCACGGCGGGCAGTGCCCGCTTCCTTCTCCGAACTTTTTTGTCCGCGAAAGGCGTTTGCGCACGTGGCCGCCACGGCGGCGTTGGCACACGCGGCCACGGCGGGCGGTGTCCGCTTCCTTCTCCGAACTTTTTTTATCCATAACAGGCGTTTGCGCACGCGGCCGCCGCGGTGGGCGTTGGCACACGCTGCCACGGCGGGCGTTTGCGCGCGGCTGTCTGCGCGCTTACAGGCGCTGCGCCCACTCCGCCTCGCGGAAGCCCACCAGCACGAAGTCGTCCGCGACGAGCAGCGGCCGCTTGACGAGCATGCCGCTGGATGCGAGCAGGGAAAGCTGCTCCTCCTCCGGCATGTCCGCCAGGCGCTCCTTCAGGCCCAGCGCCCGGTACTCCAGGCCGCTGGTGTTGAAAAAGCGCTTCAGCGGAAGGCCGCTGCGCCGCTGCCAGCAGGAGAGCTCCGCCGCCGTGGGGTTCTCCTCCCGGATGTCGCGGACGGTGAACAAAGCGCCGCGCGCTTCCAGAAAGCGGCGGGCCTTTTGACAGGTGGTGCACTTGGGATAGCAGACGAACAGCATGGCAATTCCTCCGGTCTTGTTTGGATTTCCTTCATTATAGTCCGTAGCCTTGGCCTCTGTAAAGCACCCCCGGCCGCCTCCGCCGCATCCATAGGTCTGTTCTGTCTTTTTTCGTATTTTTTATGCCCAATTATGACGAATTTGGTCTATTTTTGCGAGAATTATGTATCCTGTAAGCACCGACACAAAGGATGGTGCTTTACAGATGAAAAATACCCTACCGATCGTCATGACGTTGGGCGGACATATCTCCCGCTGCGGGTACGCATACCTCGCCACGGCTGTCTCGCTCACCCTCGAGCGGGGACAGTATCCATCCCGAGCGCTGATGCGGCACCTTTACCCGGATGTGGCGGCCATCCACAGCACGACCACCGCGCAGGCCGCGCGCAACATCGCGCGCGTGGTCGAGGACATCTGGATGCACGGCGACCGGCAGCGCCTGTGCGAGATCGCGGGATATACGGTGGTCGAAAAGCCGACGCCGGGCGAGCTGATCCTGATGCTCGCCAACTACATCTCCGGCGGGGACATGGCCGCGATGTAGCGCGGGCGGGCGGTGCCCGCACCCAGTTCCGAAAGGCCGCTTCCGCGCCTCGCCTTTGCGCACGCGGCCGAAAAGCACGCCATGCACGGGCTGTGCGCGGGCGGGCGGTGCACGCACCCGGCTCCGAACGGCCGCTTCCGCGCCTCGCCTTTGCGCACGCGGCCGAAAAGCACGCTATGCGCGGGCGGGCGGTGCACGCACCCTGCTCCGAACGGCCGCTTCCGCGCCTCGCCTTTGCGCACGCGGCCGAAACGCACGCCATGCGCGGGCCGTGCGCGGGCGGTGCACGCTCCCGGCTCCGAACGGCCGCTTCCGCGCCTCGCCTTTGCGCACGCGGCCGAAACGAGCGCCATACGCGGGCCGTGCGCGGGCGGGCGGTGCACGCACCCTGCTCCGAACGGCCGCTTCCGCGCCTCGCCTTTGCGCACGCGGCCGAAAAGCACGCCATGCGCGGGCCGTGCACGCACCCGGCTCCGAACAGCCGCTTCCGCGCCTCGCCTTTGCGCACGCGGCCGAAACGAACGCCTTGCGCGGGCTGTGCACGCACCCGGTTCCGAACGGCCTCTTCCGCGCACGCGGCTGAAACGCCGCTATGCAATAGGAAGTTCGCGGGCTGTGCCCGCGCTCCGCTTCAAACGATCCCCTTCGCCGCGGACGGCATCCCGCGGCGCGGCAAACGCCCGGCGCACGAACGTCATATTCGTGCGCCGGGCGTTTTAAATCCGCTCTTCTGATTCCTTATTCAAGGCCCAGCCAGCCCAGGATCGCCTGCTTGGGGCGCGCGCCCACGGCGGTGGCGACGGCCTTGCCGTCCTTCAGGACGACCAGCGTGGGAATGCTCATCACGCCAAAGCGCGCCGCGAGCTCCGGCTGCTCGTCGATGTTGACCTTGCCGACCTTGAGGCCCGGGTGGTTCTCCTCCGCGATCTCCTCCACGATGGGCGAGAGCATGCGGCACGGGCCGCACCAGGGCGCCCAGAAGTCCACCAGCACCGTATCCTTCGCCTGAACGGCCTCCCGCTCGAAATTCTGCAAATTGAGTTCCATCGCTTTCATGTTTCATGCTTCCTTTCTTTTTATGAAGACATTTTCGACTATCTGCGCACGCCCGAAAGGGTCTGCTCGACGATGTCGTCCATGATGTCCGCCGTCAGCGTGCCCGTGACGTAGCCGAACACGTTGCCGTCCCGGTCGATCATGAAGGTCGTCGGGAACGCGCTGATGCCGTACTGCGCCAGCACGTCGCCCGTCACGTCCATCACCGTGGGGTAGGTGTAGCCGCCGTCCGCGAGGAACTGCGTGACCTCCGGAATCGTCTTGTCGGAGTTGTACGGGACCTCCTCCGTCTTGGGGTTCGCGACGCCCAGCACCACCACGTCGCCCTCGTTCAGGCCGTGCTTTTCGTACAGCGCCTGAATCTCCGGCATCTCCTGGCGGCAGGGCCCGCACCACGTCGCCCAGAAGTTCAGGAAGACCACCTGACCCTTGTAGTCGGAGAGCGTGTGTACCTTGCCGTTCTGGTCGGTGAGCGTAAAGTCCGGCGCGGGAATCTTCTCCGGCTCGTCCGAAGGGGTGACCGTCGGGGACGGGGGCAGCACCGCCGGGGCCTGCGTGGGGCTCGGCGTTTCTTCCGCCGAAGGAGCCGCCGTCGGGGACGGATCTTCCGTCGGGGACGGAACTTCCGTCGGGGACGTCACTTCCGGCGCGGGCGATTTCGCCGGGGCGGGCGCGCCGCCGCCGGTCAGGCCGGACAGGTAGCCCGTGACGCCGTTCATCCAGCCGGTAATCATCATCACGCCCATGAGCACCATCAGCACGCCGCCGACCTTGACCGTGTAGCGCACGACGTTGCGGTGGCGCTTAAAGAGGTCCAGCAGCGAGGAGGTGAACAGGCCCACGCCCAGGAAGGGCAGCACGAAGCCCAGCGTGTACACGCCGATCAGCCCGAAGCCCGCGGCCGCCGAGTTCGAGGAGGAAGCCATCAGCAGCACGCTGGCCAGCGCCGGGCCCACGCAGGGCGTCCAGGCGAAGCTGAAGGTGAAGCCCATCACCAGCGCGGTCACCGGGTTCATCGTGAGCTTTTCCAGGTGCAGCGGCAGCCGGTGCTCGCGCCCGATCTCCCGCCCGCCGAAGAGCCCGAGCTGGAACAGGCCGAACACGATGACGATCGCCCCGCCGATGCGGGCGAACAGCAGCCGGTTGCCGCTGAAGAACCGCCCCAGCGCCGTGAACCCAAAGCCCAGCAGGAAGAACGCGAAGGATACGCCCAGCACGAAGAAGAGCGTGTTGATCAGCACCTTCTTTCGCCCAAAGCGCACCGTGCCGTCCGCGTCCACCGTCTGCGTGCCGCCCGCGAGGTAGCCGATGTACAGGGGGACGAGCGGCAGCACGCACGGCGAAAAGAAACTGACGAGTCCCTGCAAAAATACGGTCATGGCCGATACGCCGGCCTCGATGGTAAAGCCCATAAGCGCCTCCTTAGATTGCGGTTTCGCCCCGCTCAGCCTCGGCGGAGCGTCCGAACTGCATTCCTTTTTGTTTCAGTTCTTAACTGTAATTTTACTAATTACAGTTCCGTTTGTCAAGCCCTTTTTCGATCTTTTTTCAAAAATCTTTTGCTCCTGCGCGCCGGTTGACAGGCCGCCCCGGTATGCTATAATGCGAAGCGGCGGGCCCGCCCACGCGCGGCCGGCACGACACGCAGGAAGCAGGAAAGAGCATGAACATACGGCAAAAGCGCCTTTTTTTGCTGGACATCGACGGCACGGTGTCGCTGGACGCGACGCTGTTTCCCGGCAGCATGGACTTCTTCCGCCACGTCCTTAAAAGCGGGGGCCGGTACGTCTTCATCACCAACAACTCGACGCGCTCGGTTTCGGACTACGTGGAGAAGTTCCGGCGCATGGGCGTCCCGGCGGACGAGAGCTGCTTCGTCACGGCCTCCACCGCGACGGTGCGCTACCTGCGCGAGCGCCACGCGCGGGACAAGATCTTCGTCGTGGGCACGCGATCTTTCCGGGCGGAGCTTACGCGCGCGGGCTTTTCGGTGACGGACGCGCTCTCGCCGGACGTGACCTGCGCGCTGGTGGGCTTTGACGACGAGCTGACGTATGAAAAGGCGCGCGCGCTGTGCGAGCTGCTCTGCACCCGGCCGGAGACGGCGTACCTCGCGACCAACCCGGACCTCGCCTGCCCGGTGGGCTTCGGGGCGATCCCCGACTGCGGGGCCATCTGCGGCATGATCCGCTGCGCGACCGGGCGCGAGCCCCTCTACATCGGCAAGCCGAACCCGATCATCGTGGACATGTGCCTTGCGCGGACGGGCTTTTCAAAGGAGCAGACGCTGGTGATCGGGGACCGGCTGTACACGGACATCGCCTGCGGCATCGCGGCGGGCGTGGATACGGCGGTGGTCTTCACGGGCGAGGCGAAGCCGGAGGACCTGGCAAGCACGGCGTTCCCGCCGACGTTTTCGTTCCCCTCCATCCGCGAGCTGGACGAGGCGGTATTCTAATCCGATTCTCATGATGCTTTCAGCCTTTTCCAAAGCAGTTTGTCCGATTTTGCGGTATCCTATAGTCATTCCAAGGAACCAAGAAGTACCGCATGAAATTGCGAGGAGGAATGACCATGACCACTTTTCAAAATGACCAGCTTGAGAGCATCGAATACCTGCGCAGCCACGCGAACGTCACCTACGCCGAGGCGGTGGAGTTGCTGGAGCGCTTCGACGGCGACGTGACCGCCTGCCTGATCGAGCTGGAGCGCCAGGGCCGCATCCGCGACGAGGCCGCGAGCGCCCAGCAGGAATACCAGAAGACCGAACAGGAGAGCGAACAGCGCAGCGCCGCCCGCCGCCGCGTACACGGCATCCTTTCCACGCTGCTGCGCAACCGCGTGAACATCGTGGCCGACGACGCCAAGATCGCGGACTTCAGCGTGCTGTTCATCATCGTGCTCGCCATCATTTTCCCGCAGTTCATGCTGCTGTGCGCGCTGCTCCTGCTGCTGCTGGGCTATCGCTACAGCCTCAGCCGCCTGGACGCCGAGGACATCGCGATGAACGTCGGCGAGGTGCTGCGCGGCACGGGCCGCTCGCTATGCACGCTGGGCCGCAGCGTGGCCGGCACCGTCCGTGGGCTGTTTAAGACGGAACAGCCGAACGGTTGACATAGATTTCGGTTTCTCCATTTTCCCCTTCCATCTATTTTGCCCGCAGCGGATTTCCGCTGCGGGCAGCTTTTATTGTCGAACCGTCGTTTAGCGCCCCTCGAGCGCGATGATTTCCAGCTTTTGATCGAGTGCGGCTGTAAACGCCCGCGCGTCCAACTGGCGCGCGGCGTACTGATCGATCAGCATCTGAACGGAGCGGTAGCCTTCCGACTCGGGCGAGCCCAGCGGATGGTAGGCCGGAACGTAGAACATCCCTTCCCGCGCCTCGTACGCCTCGATGTCCGCCTCCGAAACCCGCCAGCGCCCCGCCTCCAGCCGGTTTATCCGCGCCTCGGCCTGCTCGATCCGCCCGGCGATTTCCTCCGCCTGAGCGTCGTCCGCGGGCTGCACGGCGCGCAGCTCTTCGAGCGCCGAGCGCTCCGCGTCCAGCTCCCGCCGCGCAAAGGCGTCCTCCAGCGGCGCGTGCGGCCCCTCGCAGGCGGCGATCGTGAAGGCCCCGTCGAGGCTGCGCAGATACGTTTGCAGGTACAGCGCCGCCTCGTCCGGATGCGGGCTGTCCGCGCTGATGAAAAAGAGGCGAATCTGCACGGGGATGCGGGGCTCCTCCCGCTCGTCTACTTTCAAAATCATCGGCTGAAAGTCGCGGAATGCTTCGTCTGTTTCGAGCTTCGCGACGTCGTAGGCCATGGCAAACAGGGTGGGCTCGCCGTACTGGTCCCCCTCCTGCAGGGAGGACAGGTATTCGTCCAGCCGCGACGTGTCGAGCGCGTCCAGCTTTTCATAGACGCGCAGGATCTCCGGCGAGGAAAACCGCTCCGGCACCGGCGCGCTGTAGTAACGGTCGATGAGCGCGCGCGTGATCCTGTTCGCCAGATCGCCCCGCAGGTTGGCCGTGCCGTACACCAGGTGGACGTCTGCGTCCACCCCCTCCTCCAGCCGCTCAGCCAGAAAGTCCAAAAAAGCTTCGTAGGTCGAGGGCACCACCTCCTCGCTCAGGCCCGCCAGCTTAAACGCCTGCGGCGAATAGGCGCACTGGCTGCCGAAGACCCGAATCGGGATGCCGTACAGCTTCCCGTCGACCGTCACCGCCTCGCGCAGAAAGGGCCGAAGGCTCGCGGCGAATTCCGCCAATTCCGGGTATACGGAAAGGTCGCGGGCAAAGCCCTTGGCGACGATCTCCTGAAAATCCCCGTCGACGTAGTTGATTGCGTAAAGGTCGTACGGCTGGCGCGCCGTGAGCGCCTGCACGATGTCCGTCACGCCGCTGCCCAGGGAATCGCCCCCGCTCCACGACAGGTCCGGGTTTTCCTTTTCGAGCACGGGGTTGTCCCATTCGCCCGCCCCGCCCTTTCCGTATACGTACAGGCTCACGTCTCCGGCCGCCGCGCCCGCGCAGGTCAGGCACAGCAGCAGCGCCAGCGCGCAGCACAGGCTTCTCTTCATGATTTCAGCACCGCCTTTCCTGGTCCCGCCCGCTAAACCACCCACTCGCCGTCTACGGCGCTGAGCAGGTAAAGAACCGTACCGGAGTCCTTCGCCCTTTCGAGCTCCAACGCGGGCCCCTCAAACAGTTCCTTCTCAATGCTCCGAAAAAACCAGCAGGGGACGAGGGTGAACCCGTCCGGCCCGGCGCCCGTGGCGCGCAGCCCGTAGGCGAACGCGATCTCGTAGACGGCCATGGGCCTATCCGGCGGGGTCTTCGCGAGCCTTGCGGCCAGCGCGTCGATCGCCTCCTCGAGCGAAAGCACCCCGGAGACCTCCTGCCGCACGGCCGTCGCCTCATAGGCATACGACGCGGACAGGTACAAAACCCCGTCGGGCGCGACGATCGCCTCCAGACGCTCCGCCGTCACATGCTCCCCATTCTCCGGCGAAATGTAGAAAAAATCCTCCAGCTCCAGGCCGCCGTACAGGAGCGGAAAGGAGAAGGCGTAACAGCCGGAGCGCTCGTCCACTTGCGCAGACATCGCGTCCATCCGCTTGAGCGATCCCTCCGTAACCTCCCGGTCAAACCGCTCCGCATAGGCGGCAACCGCCTCGCCGCTCAGGAAGGTGCAGGCATAGCCGTCCCGCGATACCGGAACGCCTACCGCCTCTGCGGCCTCCAGCGCCCTTTGCAGCGCGAGCTGTGCGTCCGCATGCAGCGGCTCGTCCGGCGGCAGCGGCGTCATTTCCGCGCGGTAGTAATGCCACAGTTGGCTGAGCGCGTCGCCGCGAGCGCCCGAATAACGGATGTTTCCGTCGCTCCACTTGTACAGGCAGGCGCCGTCCGCAAAGTGCTGCGCCTTCCCGTACACGTCGAACGCGTAGCAAAAGTGCATGTCCTCTTCCTTTACGACCTGAGCGCCCGAAAGGTCCGAAGGCTGCACGTCCAGAAAGGAGAGCAGCCGCGCGTCCCGCACCGTAACCGAACGCTCTTCGGGCAAAAGGCCCAGGTGAACCGGCGCGTCGATGGAGACGTGCGCGTCCACGTCCCGCTTCACGCGCGCCGGTGTCCGCGCCCGCAGGTCCCCCGCCGGACATTCCGCCAGCGCGGCGGCGCAGCAAACGACGAGGCCGAGCAGCGCCGCGCCCATCGCCCCTGCAATCTTTTTCATGATCGTCCTCCCCCTTCGTGCGCCGAAGGCCCTAGCGCCTCCCGGCGCGCCGTCCTCCGCGCCCTTTGCAGGTTCACCCGATGACCGCCCCGGACACGGCGTCCACCCTGAGCACGCGGTACAGCTCTTCTCCGTCGGATTCGTAGACGAGGTAAAAATTCCAGAAGGGCCGGTACGTCAGGTCGTCCCGGTAGTAGTTCCCGACCGGAATGTAAGAGACGTACGCCTGAAGGCAGGTGTAGCTGTACTGGGCGTCCGCGCGCAGGAAGTCCGCGGCGATGCTCCTGGCTCGCGCAAAGTCCAGAATCTCTTCCCGCCGCCCATCCGCCGCGCGGCAGACGAGGTTTTCCAGCAACGCGCTCGCGATGCCGTCCTGCGTGTACAGAATCTGCACGCTCTGCGGCAGCGCCGTCTCGACGTCCGGCCGCTCGGGCAGGCGCTGCTCCAGCGGCCCGTAGACCCACAGCCCATCCTCAAGGAACCCAAAGGTCAGGCAATAAAAGTCGAAATGTCGCTCAAAGGCCTGAATATCCGCGGTCTTTCCGCTCCTCAAAAAGTCCGCGTACATCTCATCCTCCAGCGCCATCCGCCCGGCCGCGTCCAGCAGATCCCGATAGGCGACCGCGTCGCAGCGGATCAGCACCGCCTCCTGCTCGACGCCCAGCGCCGCCAGCCATTCCCGGCACCGCCGGACCGCTTCCTCGGGCGCGATGAAGGAAAGGCTCCCCACGGGCGCCGCGTCCGACGCGGGGTCGCGCGCCGTGTCCCAGTGGCTATCCTCCGCCGGACCCGCGTTGGGGATCGAGAAATACGGCAGCATGAAGCCCAGCACTTCCTCATAGGAACGCATGATCCGGGTCGAATAGGACAGGCTGCCCGCCTCCACGCGAAGCCAATCCTCGTCGGCGTCGCTGTAGAAGGTATCGGGCGTGGCCAGCCTTCGCTCCTCCTTCGTCCATTCCGCGCAGTTCTGCGGACGCAGGAGCGCGAGCGCCCAGTCGCCGTCCAGCTCCCGCCGCTTCGCCCGAAACACCTCGCAGGTCTGCTTTTCCGGCAAAAACACGCGCGCGTCGAAGGCGAGGTTCCCCTCCCCCGCTTCCTGAACGCGCAAAGGCTCCCCGGCCGACGCGCGGCAGGCGCAAAGCGTCAGCAAAGCCAGAAGGAAAAATCCGCGCCGCCATCCCATCTTCAACCCTCCAATCCCAATGCCCCGACGCAGGGACGCCCGCGTTTTCCGCCTCTCACAGCCCCTTTTCGGCGTACAGCATCTGCGCCCTTCGGTTCATCTCCAGCACCATCGCGTCCTCATCCAGCTTGCCCGCCAGATAGCGATCCGCGATTTCGTACAGCATCTTAAGGATTCCGCTCTGGCCGTGCGAAAGGAAGTCCGACCGGTCGTTCAGCCGGACGTAGGGCGCGATCTCGCGGTAGCGCCGGACGACGTCCGGGTGAATCAGGTACTTGCCCTCCTCCCGCTCCAGATACGACTCGTAGAGCGCAATGGCCTCCTGCGCATCCCGGGCGTCCGCGCCCTCCAGACCGTCCAGCTCCCCGCGAAAGAAGTCGGCCTGCTCGCGGTAATACGCCGCCTGCCTGTCCCAGTCCGGGTTCAGAAAGGGGCCGTTTTGCGTGGGCGAGAGCATCATCACCTCGCCCGGCTCCAGGTGCTCCACCACGTATTCCAGGTATCTCACCGCCGCTTCCCGCTCGGCGCTGAACGGATTGACGACCAGCACCATCATCTGCGCCGGCACCGCCGGCGTCCCCCGCCCGTCGATGAGCGGCGGCGTCAAAAGGTCGCACGCCGCCTGCACGTCCGCGGGGCTGAAGTCGTCCGATCAGATTGCCCAGGGCCGCTCAAAGAATCGATCCGAGCTTTCGGTCAGCCGCGTTTCGGGCAGCTCCCTGATCCTGCGCGCGGCCTGCGCGAAGGCGCCGCCGTCGAAGCGCAGAGGCTCTGCCTGTTCCTCGTTTTGCAGGATGTAAAGCTGAATCATCGCGCGCATCATTCCGCTTCTCGTGTCCGCGCCGCCTATGGAGGAGGTCATGAGCCGGTAGCGCTCGACCGCGTCGTCGTCAGCGCGCCATTCCGCCTGCAAGGTCAGGTAGTCGTCATACGACGCGGGATACGCGCCGAGCTCCAGCTCCGACCAGAGCGCCCTGTTTATGACCCAGGGCGACGGGATGAACGACTCGGGCACGCCGATGATCTCGTCCGCGCGGCGAAGGACGTCCTGTATCCGGGGATAAAAGCTTTCCACCTCCCTCGAGATGACCGCAGAGGCCGAGAGATCGGTCACGAAGCCCTTTTCCTTGAGCGCGTTCAGCCCGTATTCGGCGTTCACCGCAAAGATGTCGGCCCCCGCGTCCTGCGATGCCAGCTCCCTGACGAGCGCCTGCCCGTCGATCAGGGCTATGCCCAGATCGACCAGCTGAACGTCCGGGTTTTCCGCCATGAACGCCCGGCCGACCGCTCCCTGCGCGCACCCCAAAAGGCGCAAGGTGTGCACGCCGCCCTGCGGGTCGGGGCCCGGCGCGGCGTGCGCGGGCCGCGCGGCAAGCTCCAGCGAAAAGAGCAGCAGGGAAAGCGTGATGACAAGCCTGAGGGACGTTTTCATGTGCGGTTCGCCTCTTTCATCCGTCGTGCGCCGGAAGGATCGCACGCCCAGCCGCCCCTTCCATTCTCTGCCTAATAGACGAACGGATGGGGCGGGGGCTTGCAGCCTGCCCGGCAATCTTTACAATTCCATTTCCCATTCGATCATCTTTCGCTTTTCCTCCATGCGCGCGATGCAGGCGTCCAGGCCGAGACTCCCCTGCTCGTATTGGGCCAGCAGATCGTAAAACAGGGCACCGCTTGAACCGCGCTGTATCGCGGAAAAGGGCGTCGCGCGGACGGTAAGGTATTGCGCGATCCCGCGATAAGCGGCGATTTCCTCCGCGGAGATCGCCCATCGCCTCTCCTCCGCCGTATCCAGCAGGTGCTCCTGAAAGTCGATGGTCGCCTGGATCTGCGCGGCCGCATCCCCCTCGGCCCGCTCCCTGGCGTCGTACAAGTCGGCAAGGTTGTCGATCAGCGCCGCTTTTTCCTTGGCAAAGTTCGGATGCTCTACGGGGGCGTTCTGCGCGGGCTTGAGCATGCGCAGGTCTGCCGCCGAGCGATTCCGGGCCGCATATTCGAGAAATTGGAGCGCAAGCGCCTGCCTGTCGCTCCCCTCGCGGACGATGTACACCGTAAGATCCGCGCATACGACCGGCGGGCGCTCCGCCTCAAAAACCGGCGGAAGCAAAAGCGTGCCGCGCCCGTCCTCCCCAAAGCAGGCCGTGTTGTCCGTCCGCAGAATAGGGAATGTCGCCGCCCCCGAATCGTCGTCCCGCTCCGCGCAGCGTTCCTTCAGCGACGACACCCTTTGCAGGGCATCCCGCAGCACTTCGCTATCGAACGTGAACGCGGCGCCGTCCCGGTCGTACTGGTCGACGTACAGGTTGAAGACGTCCAGCAGCATCTGCCCGGTCAGGCTCTGGCCCGGATAACGAAGCGAGAAGTCGCCAAACGCGCGCTCGTCGCGCGCGAGCCAGTCGGCGCACAGATCGATGTACGCGCCGACCGTCCGGGGCGGCGGCGCGTCAACGCATGCCGCCCACGCCTCCGGGTCGTACAGCCACGTGCGCACCGTCATCTGCGCGGGCACGGCAAAGAGCTTCTCCCCGCGCGTGACGGCCTCGCGCAGCGCGGGATACAGCGCCCCCGAATCCGCCACCAGCGCGGCATCCGCGGACAGCTCCGCCGCGTACCCCTTGTCGGCCAGCGCGGAGAGCAGCGCCGCGCCGATCTCCAGGACGTCCGCGTCCAGCGACCCGTCGATGAGCCCCTGCGCGAGCGCGGCGGCATCCATGTCCTGCGACTGAACGACGCGCAGGTCGACGTTGGGGTAAGCCTGCGCAAAGCCGGGCACCGCGTCCGTATTCTT
>JAEXCG010000112.1 GCA_023402355.1 Bacillota bacterium
GTGAAAAAAGTGCATGAAAGATTTGACAGAACATGCCGTCAGGCGCTAAACTAAAGGGGTAAAAGCGCCCTGCGGCGGCCTTGCGGCTCGCCCGCGGCGCAAGAGGAGGCGTTGCGAATGTTCAAGGTCGTGCTCGTGGACGACGAACAGATCATTCTGAGCGGTCTTCAGCGCGTCATCGCGTGGGAAAAGTACGGATGCGAGGTCGCCGCGACGGCGATGGACGGGCTGGAGGGCGTGCACGTCGTTCGACGCGAGCGGCCGGACATCCTCTTTACCGACATCAAGATGCCGAACATGGACGGCCTCACGATGATCGCCGCGCTCAAAAGCGAGTTCCCGCACATGCAGATCGCCGTGCTGACGGCCTTTCGCGACTTTGAATACGCCCAGCGCGCCATTCACCTGGGCGTCACGCGCTATCTGCTCAAGCCCAGCAAGATGAACGAGCTGGAAGAGGCGATCCTGTGCATGACGGAGCGCCTGCGGGAGCTTTTGCCTCCCGCGCAGGAACCCGCCGAGCCGGAGGAAGCGCCGGGCGACGAGGCGAGCAGCTTCGTGGTACAATCCGCCATGGAGTACATCCGGGCGCATTTTACCGAACACATCCGCCTCTCCGACGTGGCGGACAACGTCTACGTCAGCCAGTGGCACCTGAGCAAGCTCATCAACAAGCACCTGGACAAGACCTTTTTCGACATCCTCAACGCCCTGCGCGTTCAGCGCGCCAAGGAGCTGCTCGCGGAGCCGTCGCTCAAGATTCACGAGATCGCGGAGCTCGTCGGTTTTTCCGACGTCGCGCACTTTTCCAAGACGTTTAAGCGTCTGACGGGCAAATCCCCCGCGCAATACCGCCAGTCGGACATTCATTCGTAATTCATATCCGGCCAGCAAGCGCCGGGAGAGGAGCATTCATATGCAGGTACAAGTTTACAAAACCGCCGAAAAGGCGTGCCGCGCGGCGGCCATGCTGTTCGCCGCGCAGATCACGAAAAAGCCGGACAGCGTTCTGGGGCTGGCGACGGGCTCAAGCCCCGTGCCCTGCTATCGCGATCTGGTCGCGATGCATCAGCAGGGGCTGCTCGACTTTTCAAAGGTCACGACCTTTAACCTGGACGAGTACTGCGGCATCGACTACGCGAACCCGTGCAGCTACCACGCCTTCATGGACGAAAACCTCTTTTCCCACGTAAACGTGCGCCGCGAGGCGATTCACCTGCCGGACGCCGCCAGCGCGGGCGACGACGGCGCGGCGGGCCGGGCCTACGACGCGGCCATCGAAGCGGCGGGCGGCATCGACCTGCAGCTTCTGGGCATCGGCTGCAACGGGCACATCGGCTTCAACGAGCCCGCCGACGTCTTCACCTACGGCACGCACATCGTAGACCTCGCGGAAAACACCATTCACGCCAACGCGCGCTTCTTTCACAGCGAGGCGGAGGTGCCGCGCAAGGCCATCAGCATGGGCATCGGCAACATCATGGCCTGCCGCTCGGTAGTCCTCATCGCGACCGGCGAAAACAAGGCGGACGCGGTCTGCCGGTCGGTTCGCGGCCCCGTCGACCCGCAGGTGCCCGCCTCCATCCTGCGCACGCACCCCTCCGTCCTGTTCCTGCTGGACGAAGCCGCGGCGTCGAAGCTGTAATCGGGCGGCTTGCCTCGCGCGTTTCCCCACGCGGCCGCGGGCATCCTGACGGCAAAAAAACAGCGGGCGTTACGACGTCTTTCAAACGGCTTCTGGTTTGTCCGTCTTCCATAGGTTTGTCGACAGTCCGGGCGGACGGCGCTTTCCGTCGCTCCCCGGAGAAGGAGGTCATACATGCTCATCCAAAACGGCATCGTCTTCACGCAGGGCAAGCTGCGCGCGGGCGTCAGCGTGCGCGCAGAGGGAGGAATCGTCCGCGAAGTCGGCGCGCTTGCCCCCCGCGCGGACGAAGAGGTTCTCGACGCGCTGGGCGCTTACGTGCTGCCCGGCTTCGTGGACATCCACATTCACGGCTTCAAGGCGCACGACTGCATGGACGGAGAAGACGCGGTGCGCGCCATGAGCCGGGGCCTTGGCGAAATCGGCGTGGCGGCCTTCGTGCCCACGACCATGAGCGCCGGGCGCGAGGATACCCGCGCGGCGCTGGCGGGCATCGAAAACGTGGCGCGCAGCCCGGAGCCCCACGGCGCGGCGGTGCTCGGCGCGCACATGGAAGCGCCTTATTTAAGCCCCAAATTCAAGGGGGCGCAGGTGGCCGAGTACATGCAGGTCCCCTCGCCCGAAGCGTATGACGCGCTCACCGAGGGCTTTACCTGCGTGCGCATGATGACGCTCGCCCCGGAGCTCGACGGCGCGCTCCCGCTCATCGCGCACCTCAAGGCGAGGGGCGTCGTCTCCTGCTGCGCGCACTCGGGCGCCAAGGCCGCGGACGTGCACGCCGCTGCGGACGCGGGCCTTTCACAGATCACCCACCTGTTCAATGCGCAGACCCCTCTGCACCACCGCGAGCCGGGCGTGCCCGGCGCGGGGCTTTCCGACCCGCGCATCCTCGTGCAGATCATCGCGGACTGCATCCACCTGCACCCGGACGTGCTGCGCATCGCGGCGCTGTGCAAGGGGGCGGATGGGGCCGCGCTCATCACCGACGCCATGATGGCCGCCGGCATGGCCGACGGCCAGTACAGCCTGGGCGGGCAGGATGTCTTCGTACAGGACGGCGCGGCTCGCCTCCAAAACGGGGCGCTGGCAGGCTCCACCCTCACGATGCACGCGGCTGTCCGGAACATGATCACCCGCTGCGGCCTCGACCCGGAAACCGTCATCCCCATGGCGACCTCTACCCCCGCCCGCAGCGTCGGGGCCGACGCATACGGCGAAATCGCCCCCGGCAAGGCCGCCAGGTTCGCCTTGATGGACTCGGACTGGAAATTCATCAAGGCCATCGGCTGATTGAGGCGCCTCTCCTTGGCATGCGGAACGCGGCAAAGCGTCTTTGCGCTGAACAAAGATGCTTCGCCGCGCCCCGCATGTTTTTTTGATGTTCAGATTGGGCCCCGCATAGCCCCGCGCCTGCCCGGTCAAGCTAAGAGAAAAAAGCGGAGGCCAAGGATGGGCGCGTATTTTGAGGGTTGGTACGTCAAACAGCAGAGCGAGGATGCGGTCGTCGCCTTTATTCCGGCCCTGCACACGGCCCCGGACGGAGGGAAGACCGCCTCCCTGCAAATCGTCACGCCGGGCGCGTCCTACAGCGTGCCCTATCCCGGCATGAAGCTGGACGCGGGCCGCCGCATGCTGCAAATCGGTGAAAACACGTTCTCGCGGGAGGGCTGCACGCTTTGCGCGCACGCGGCGGGCGTATATCTCGAGGGGCGCCTCACCTTTCAAAGCGTCACGCCGCCGCGATACGACATCATGGGCCCTTTCCGCTTTTTGCCGCGCATGCAGTGCCGCCATACGGTCGTCAGCATGGCGCACCGGGTGAGCGGCGACCTGACCCTCAACGGACGCGCCTATCGCTTTCGTTCAGATCCCGGCTACATCGAGGGCGACCGCGGCGTCTCCTTTCCCCGGCGCTACGTGTGGACACAGTGCAGCTTCGAGGGCGGCAGCGTCATGCTCTCCGTCGCCCACATCCCCTATCTGGGCATGGGGTTTACCGGCTGCATCGCCTTCGTCTACCTGAACGGGCGCGAGTACCGCCTGGCGACCTACCTCGGCGCGCGCGTGGAGGCGGCCGACAACCACGCCGCCGTCCTCCGTCAGGGGCGGCTTTGCCTCTCGGCGCGCCTTTTGCGTGCGCAGGACGCGCCCCTTCAGGCTCCGCAGGGCGGCGTAATGCGCCGCGTGATCCGCGAAAGCGCCGCCTGCCGGGTCTTTTACCGCCTCACGGAGGACGGGCACGAGCGCTTTTCCCTCGTCAGCGACCAGGCCAGCTTTGAGGGCGCGTGGGATTGAATTTGCATTTTTGTCTATCATTTTACTAGACGCCTCTTGACATCCGCGTCTTTTTGCGTTATTCTGTCTATGAATTCAATAGACGGAAGTGATTTTATGAAACATGAATGGCAGGAGCGGCTTTACAGCGCGGACGACGACGAGCTGCGCCGGGGCTACCTGCGCGAGGACAACGCCTGCCTCTTCTGCGACGAAAAGTTCGGCAGCGCGCTGCTTTGCCAGCGCCACGTGGAAGCGGTGCACGGCGGCGTGCTGCACGCGCTGCTCTCGCTGGACAAGTCGTTCACCGGCCTTACGGACAAGCAGCGCGCGCTGATCGGCCTTTGGCACGACGGCGCGAGCGACGCGGAGCTGGCGAGCGTCACGGGGTGCAGTGAATCGACGCTTCGGAACCAGCGCTTTCAGCTCCGCCAGCGCGAACGCGAGGCGCGGCTGTTCCTGTGCGCGCTTCGCCTCGCGGGTCTGAGCGCCCTGCAGCGCCCCCCGCGCGCAAAGGACGCAAAGTCCGACATTTCGCGCTACTTTCAGGAAGGCCGCCTCGTCTCCATGCCCACCAAGGACGCGCAGCGGGCGAAGGTGATGCTGCACTTTGCGGGTCTGTTCGCGCCCGGCAGGCGCTATAGCGACGGCGAGGTGCGCGCGCTGATCGAGCCCATCTGGCCGGACTACGCGCTGGTGCGCCGCTACCTCGTGGACAACGGGCTGCTGCGCCGCACGGCGGACGGCCGCACCTATTGGCGCGAAGCGCCGGAAAGCGAGGATATCATGTCCATCGACAAGAAGGCCGCCAAGCTGGCCTACAAGCAGATGCAGACGCCCATGGGCGTTTACTGCGTGCGCGACAACCGGACCGGACGCCTGCTGCTGGGCAAGAGCCCCAACGTGGTCAGCGTAAAGAACCACTTTTTCTTCGTCATGCGTTGGGGCAACAGCCCCATCGGCCCCTTCAGCGACCCGCAGCTTCAGGCCGACTTTGCGGATCATCCGGACGACTTTACCGTAGAGGTCGTCGAAACCGTGGATCTGACGAAATGCGAAAGCCGCGAGGAAGCCCTGCAAAAGCTGGACGATCTGGAAGAGGCGGTGCGCGCGCGCTTTGCGGACGCGCCGCAGTACGAAAAACGCGCGTGACCGTTGACATAGCTTTTGCTCTCTGGCTATAATGAAGACCACATGTATCATAAAAGCGAGGGAAAACACTTTGCAAAAGCTATACATTGCCTCCCCACACGATTGCGCGGCGCGGCTATACAGGCGCATCCCGCCCTTTCAAAAGAAGACGTTTTTCCTGGCGGCCTCCAGCATGCTGCTCGTCCACTTCTATATGTTCGTCAACAAGCTGCTAAACCACGACGAGCTGTGGTCTCTCCTCAACAGCAACGAGATGACCACGTCTGGACGCTGGGCGCTGCGATACTTTACCGCGCTCAGCTCCGCGGTCAGCATGCCTTGGGTAAACGGCCTGATCTGTGTATTTCTCTTTGCGCTCACCTGTAATGTGTTGGTGTCCCTGTTTCGCGTCCGCCGCACGCTGAGCGCGGTGCTGCTGTGCTTTTCGTTTGCTGCCTTTCCGTCCGCCGCAGCCACGCTCACCTATTGTTTTCAGGCGGACGGCTCCTTCTTTGGCATCTTCCTCGCCACGGTCGCCGTCTGGCTGATGCGTCGTTACAAATGGGGCGGCATCCCGGCGCTGCTTTGTATCGGCGCATCGGTCGGAATCTACCAGGCTTATTTTTCTTTCAGCGCAGCGCTCTGCGTGCTGCTGCTCGCGCTGGACATGCTGGACGGGCAATCCGACTTACGTGCGCTGCTGCTGCGCGGGTTGTATTACGTCGCCGTCCTCTTAGCAGGCATGGGCTTCTACTTCGTCGGGCTGCGTCTGCGCCTGGATGCCCTGCACACCACGCTGACCGAATACCAGGGTATCTCACAGATGGGCGCTGTCTCCGCCGCGCAGATCGTGCAGGCCGTCGGCGAGGCTTACCGTCAGTTCTTTCGCTATTATCTTGAAAATTGCCGCCAGTTCCACTACCAAATCAGCGAGCCGATCGCTTGGGCCGGCGGGCTTGCGGGACTCACGGCCGTCGCTGTCCTCGCCGTGCGTACACAGACGCATCGCAAGCCGCTGCAGCTGCTGCTCCTCCTCGTACTGATCGCCCTGATTCCGCTGGGCTGCAATCTTGTATACGTCATGGCGCCCGGCAGCGTCGTGCACAGCGTAATGATGTATCCGCTCGTGCTGGCGCCGATCTTTCTGATCGTGCTCGCTGAACGCCTTTGTGCGCGCGTATCCCGTCCGTTTTCAAGAGGTATTGCTTGGATGCTCAGCACCATCCTGCTCTTTTCCTGCACGTTCTTCGCTTATAACGACGCACTGCTCATCAATCAGGGCTATCTGCGTCAGCAGATCTCGACGCAGCAGGCATTCGCCTATACCAATCGTCTGGCGGCACGCCTGGAGAATATCGAGGGGTATACGCTGCACACGCCTGTCGCTCCGGCGGGCGCACCCGCATACGGCACGGTGCGTGATCCTCTGGAGAACTATGCAGGCCTACGGCACCTGACGGGCATGGTTTCCGGCGACACGCTGATTCGCGCCTATAGCTTTGGAAGACTGCCTATGGACTATCTCGGTCTGCCCAATCCCTGGATGCAGGGAAACGAGCTTTCCATCTTCCTTGCGCAGCATGCTGATGCCATAGAAGCCATGCCGATTTACCCTGCGGCGGGCTCCATTGCCTTGATGGACGGCGTACTGGTCGTGCATTTTGGTGACGACGAATCAAACTAAACTTTTCAAAATTCAGTTGCAATTCGGGCGAATTCCTGTTATAATTTCTAATTGGCACATCCTTGCTCTGCACAATAGGATGCAGGGCCATAGTCCAAAAGGAGGTGAAAGGTACAATGAATAAGTACGAAGTGATCTACATCATCGACGCCACGATGGAGGAGAACGCCCGCAAGGAGCTCATCCAGAAGTTCTCCGACCTGGTGGTGGCCAACGGTGGTAGCATCGAAAAGGTGGACGAATGGGGTAAGCGCCGTCTGGCCTACGCCATCGACTACAAGGTAGAGGGCTACTACGTGCTCATGCAGTTCAACGCCGGTCCCGACGTTCCCAAGGAGCTGGAGCGCAATCTCCAGATCAGCGAGAACGTCATCCGTTCGCAGGTCGTCAAGCTCCTGCAGAAGAAGAGCAGCGTCAAGCCGCGTCCCGTGCGCCCCGCTTTCGTGGCGCCGGCCGTCGAGGCCCCCGTCGCGCCCGTGCAGGAGGCCGCTGTGGAAGCGCCCGCCGCTCCCGAAGCAGCGCCCGTCGAGGAATAAGGCAACCGTCGCAAAAGAAGGTAGGGTGATAGCATGAACAAAGCATTTTTGATTGGCAATCTCACGCGCGATCCGGAACTTCGCACCACGCAGTCCGGCATCTCGGTGTGCTCCTTCTCCATCGCGATCAACAGGCGGTTTCGCAATCAGCAGACCGGCCAGCAGGAGACGGACTTCATCAACATCGTCGCGTGGCGCCAGTTGGCTGAACTCTGCTCCCGTTACCTGACAAAGGGCCGGAAGGTCGCCGTGTGCGGCTCCATCCAGACGCGTACCTACGAGGCGCAGGATGGCTCCAAGCGCAGCGCTTTCGAGGTCGTTGCCGACGAGGTCGAATTCCTCAACTCGCCCCAGCAGCAAGACGGTGGCGATTATCGCCCCGCTCCGCCGCCCATGGCCGCGCCCTCCGCTCCGGCGTTCACGCCCAGCGAGTCCGGCTTTACGCAGGTGGACGACGACGAGCTGCCGTTCTGACGAACCTACGAATTGGAAAGGAGGACATGAGCAATGTCTGAAGATCGTGGCGCACGCCGTCCGCGCGGCCGCAAGCCGCGCCGCAAGGTGTGCAGTTTCTGTGTAGACAAGATCGAGTACATCGATTACAAGGATATCAATCGCCTTCGCCGTTTCACCAACGAGCGCGGCAAGATCCTGCCCCGCCGTATGTCCGGCAACTGCGCAAAACATCAGCGCCAGCTGTCCGAGGCCATCAAGCGCGCACGTGCCATCGCGCTGATGCCCTACACGGTCGACTGATCGCGCGCGCCTTCCCTCGGGAAGGCGCTTTTTTTGTGCGTTCGCCGCCGTTTATTGCTTTGCAATCCAAACGATTCGGCCCGTGTGCAGGAATTCTTGTCTGCATCGCGAATGATATAAGGGAATTCACATCTATGCTTCCGGCGCAGCCGCGCCGATCTCTTGAAGGAGGGGTTTCCCATGTACACGATCATCACCGATTCCTGCAGCGACCTGCTGCCTTCCTATCATAAGGACTACGAGGACTTCCTCGTCCTGCCGCTCGAGTTCACCCTGGACGGGAACACCTACGAAAACGCGCCGGACTGCGAAGTCTCCAGCAAGCAGTTCTACGACAGGCTGCGCGCGGGCTCGATGTCCACCACCTCGCAGATTTCGCCCGAGCGCTTCATCGAAACCTTCCGCCGCCTGCTCTCGGAGGGAAAGGAAGTGCTTTACATCGCCTTTTCCTCCGGTCTGAGCGGCACCTATAACTCCGCCTGCATCGCGCGCGACGCCGTGCTCGAGGAGTTTCCGGACGGAAAGCTCTTCGTCGTGGACTCGCTGGCGGCCAGCGCCGGACAAGGCCTTCTGTGCTATCACGCGCTCAAAAACCGCGAAAACGGCATGAGCCTTAAGGAAAACGCCGCCTGGGTCGAGCAAAACCGCCTGCACCTCGTGCACTGGTTCACCGTGGACGACCTGCACTTCTTGAAGCGCGGCGGCCGCTGCTCGCCCGCCGCCGCCTTCTTCGGCACGCTGGTGAACATCAAGCCCGTCCTGCACGTGGACGACGAGGGGCACCTCATCGCGCGCGAGAAGGTGCGCGGGCGCAAGAGCGCGCTCAAGGCGCTCGTCGATCACATGGAAAAGCTGGCCGTAAGGCCCGCAGAGCAGACGGTCTTCATCAGCCACGGCGACTGCATCGAGGACGCGAAGTTCGTCGCCGCGCAGATCACGAGCCGTCTGGGCACGCCGGCGGAGTCCATCCACATCAGCGACATCGGCCCGGTCATCGGCAGCCACTCCGGCCCCGGCACGGTCGCGCTGTTCTTCCTGGGCACCGACCGCGGATGAACGAATGGGCGCTGCACGAGGCGCTGATGCGCGAGGCGCTCAAAGAGGCTGAGGAAGCCCTGCGCGCGGGCGAAATCCCGGTGGGCGCGATCGTCGCGCGGGGGGATAAAATCGTCGCCCGGGCGCACAACGAGCGCGAGGGCCTTCGCGATCCCACCGCCCACGCCGAAATCCTGGCGCTGCGCCGGGCGGCCGCCAAGGCGGGAAGCTGGCGGCTCACGGGCTGCGCGCTGTACGTCACGCTGGAGCCCTGCCCCATGTGCGCGGGCGCGATCCGCGCCGCCCGGCCCGACCTCGTCTGGTACGGGGCGGACGACCCGGCCGCGGGCTGCACGGGCACGATCTACCGCCTGACGGAGGACCCCGCGCTCGCCGGACCCATGGTGCCCGCCTACGGCGGACTGCTCGCACAGGAGTGCGCGGACCTGCTCAGTCGCTTCTTTGAAGGCCGCAGGTAGCACGCGAGCCTTCGCGCACAATAAAAACTAAAACGCCGTCGGGCTATGGCTTATCGTGCCATGCCCGGCGGTATATTTCGTCGTTGCTTCGCAAAAGTGCTGTTGACAGGCCCCGCGCGATACGGTATCGTACAAGCATCCACAATCTACAGCATGGAGGGGATGTCATTGCCGGTACGCATGGTAAAACAGGAAGAGCTGCTCGAATGTGAAAAGATTCAAAGCGTCGCTTTCGTCTACTCACTGAACACAGCCGAGTTGCAAAAGAAGCTTGAAACGGAGCCCCAGCCCAATGCGCCCTACATCGGCTACTTCAACGATGAAGGCATGGTGACGGCGTGCATGGAGTTGCCGGAGTACCGGATGCGCTACGAAGGGCATTGGGTGCCGATGGTGGGCATCGGCGGCGTGGCCTCGCTGCCGGAGCACCGCTTCGGCGGCGCGATCCGCCAGATCTTTCAGGTCGCTTTCCGGCGCATGCTCGAAAGCGGCGCCGTATTTTCCGCACTGTACCCCTTTTCGCACGCGTATTACCGCAAGTTTGGCTACGAGCTCTGCCAGACGACGATGGGTTACGAGTTGCCCGTGCAGTCTTTGTCCGCGTTCCGTTACGACGGCAGGGTGCGCATGATCCGGCCGGGTGATTCGCTAGACGGATTGAAAGCGGTCTTCGACGCGCACTTTCTGCGCTGCAACCTGGCGATTCAGCGCGAAGAGCGCCACTGGAAACAGCTATTGGGCGAGGATGCGTACAAGGAGCGCGTGTACACCTATCTGCTCGAGGACGAAAACGGCCCCAGCGCATACGTCGTGCTGGCGGCCGAGGACGCCGGACCGTTTGAAAAGAACGGCAACGTGCGCGAAATCGCCTACGTCCGCCCGCAGGGGCTGCGGGACGCGCTGGGCTTCCTGTACCGCCTGTCGGCGCAGTACGCGAAGCTGCGCATTCCCCTGCCCGACGGCGTTCCGCTGCCCGCGCTGCTGCCGGAAAGCTACGACGTGAAGGCCGGCATCCGCGAACAGCCGATGGCCCGCGTGATCGACGTGCGCCGGGCGCTTACGCTAAAGCGCCACTTCGACGGCGCGCGCTACACGCTTTGCGTGCGAGACGAAATCCTGCCGGAAAACGACGGGCTCTTTGCCGTCCGCTGCGAGGGCGGCGAGGTGTCGGTCGAAAGACGGGAAGACGGCGAGGCCGACCTCACGCTCGACGTGCGCACGCTGACGCAGCTCCTGCTGGGGTATCTCTCGCTCGACGAGGCGCTGTACAAGTCGGACGTGTCGGCAGGCGCAAACCTCGACACGCTGCGGCGCGTGTTCGTGAAGCAGCCCGTCTTCCTGACGGATCACTTCTAATCGATCCCCCAAGCGCCCGGCGGCGCCTTCTTCCCCGGCCCTCCGCTTTCGCATCGCGCGCTTCGTCACGAGGCCGCAGCAAGTCCGCACGGATTTTTCCGCGCGGACTTTTTGTATAAAAAGGCTCGCCCTTTGCTTATGGGTTCTCTCCGTCCTCGCCGAACTCGCCGCGGTACTGCTCCGGCGTCAGATGGGTGTGGCGCTTGAAGGCCTGAAAGAAGCTGGAGCGGTTCGTGTAGCCGGTATACTCCATGACCTCGGCCACGGTCTTGTGCGTCCCCCGAAGCAGCTCCATGGCCTTCTCCATGCGCTGCGCCCGGATGTAATCGGACAGCGAGGCGTCGTAATAGTCCTTGAAGAGCTTGCGCAGGTAGTTCGTGCTGAGCCCCGCGTGCTCCGCGATCCGGTCCGGCGAGAGCGAAGGGTCCTGCAAATGGGCGTTTACGAAGTCCATGACCTCCAGCAGCGTGTCCTGCCAGCGGCCGCCCGCCCCGGCGCGGACGCCGTCCACGCGCTCGCTCACCTGCTCGCACAGGGCGTGCAGGCGCTCGCGAATCTCCTCCAGCCCCGCCGCCCGCCCGATGTCCTCCCGCACCGCGCCCAGCGCGTCGCCCTCCAGATGCTTGGAAAAGGTGGCGGCGACGGTGTGCGCCGCCAGCGTCGCGAGGAACTGCACGTCCGGATAGGGCGTCCCGCGCCAGCCGTCGACGAGCGCGTTCAGCGCCGCTTCTCCCCCTTTTCGATCCCCGGCGCGCAGCGATTCGATCAGCCGGTCCAGCGCGTCGCTGTCCTGCACGGGGCGCATCATCGCCTGATAGGCCGCGTAATCCTGCTGGGTGTAGATGCGCTCCTCACCGAGGAAGAAGTGCAGGTAGGTCGCCGTGTACAGCTCGTTGTAGCGCGCCTGCACGTCAGCGGCCTCCGGCCGCAGGGAATCGCTCAGCGAGATCGCCAGGGAGATGCCCGTCTGCTCCTGCGCGAGCGCGCGCAGGCGCAGCAGCGCCTCCCGCAGCGGCGCTTCCTCCGCCGCGCCCGGAAAGATCAGCAGCAGATGGTCGTCGCCCATGTCCACGCTGTCCGCGAAGAAGCCTGCCTGCGAAAGGCAGCGCATCGCCAACTGCTCCAGCTCGTAGCGGATGAGCACGCGCCGCGTGTAGTTTTCGCGCACGCGCAGGCTGCCGTAGCCCTCCATGCGCGCCACGCACAGGCGAAGCAGGCCGCCGCCCGGCATCACGGCCTGCAGCGCCTGCGGCGCGCCCGTGAGCAAAAACCGGTGCCATTCCTCGTCTCGGATGGTCTGCCCATGCCGCCCCAGCGTCGCGCGCAGGCTCTCGAGGTTCTGCAGCAGCGAATCCACGCTCTCCTTGAGCAGCGCCGCCTTGTTCCTCGGCCCCGACGCCCCGGCCGCCCCCATGAGGCGGGTGACGATGCGGTCGTAGGGCGAGAGCATCCGCCAGGACCAGAGCAGCAGCGCGCCCGCCAGCACCAGCACCGTCAGGCAAAGCGCCGCGGCCAGGATGCGCAGGTACCAGCCGGTCTGCCCGCCCGTGGGCGTCACGCGCAGCACGTGGCAGACCGTCCAGGGCTGGTTGACCATGTGCAGGCTGGATACGAGCGTCTGGCTGCCCATCCAGCCGGAGAAAAGCCTGTCCTGCGCGCCGTCCTCCGCCCGGCGGAGAATCTCCTCCAGGTCGTCCGGCGCGCTGCCCAGCAGGCAGTTCCCCTCGCCGTCCACGACGAAGAGCTGCTCCTCCGCCGAGCTCTCGCCCAGTATGTTGCGCTCGATGGCCCCGGTGCTGACCAGCAGGATCATGCGCCCGTCGTACGAGCGCTCGATCAGGGACATGGGATAGGTGAGCGTGAGGCCCTCGATTCCGTCCTGCGCGAAGGGCACGAGGCGCACGAGCCCGGGGCGCGAGTCCTTCGCCATTGCCAGCAGCGACGCGCTGGCGGGCCTCTGGTAGGTGGATAGGCCCGTCTTTGAGGAGTAGACGCGCTCCGACTGCCCGTTAAAGAGGAAGATGTCGCTCAAATATCGTTCGCTCTTGAGACAACGGCCTACGGAGAGCGTCATGCGGATGTCGCGGTACGGGTCCTGATCCCCCTTGTAGAGCCACTGAAAGATATCCGGGTCGTTGTACACCGCGTAGGTGTAGGAGAAGACCGTCTCGATCACGCTGTCCAGGTGAGAAGCGACCTGCTCCGCCTTGCTGCGGGAGGCCTGCTCCAGCGCCGCGCGCGAGGCCTGAATGTACGCCTCCGAGAGGACGAGGCAGAGGATCATCAGGGAAACCGCGGCGATCAGCGACGCCCGCAGCGCGAAGCGCACCCACGTGCTCTGCAGCAGGTTCTTCATCCATCCATCCTCTCCTTTCGGCGCGCCTTCCCTATTATAGCGAGATCGAACAAGTTTCGCCTAGAGAAAAATGAATTTCTGCACCCTTCATTCAAAAATCATACCCCATTTATCGGATGAAGCGTCCATTTTCATACTCAGAGCGTCAATCTTCACACTAGGCGAGAGCCCGGCCCGCGTGTATACTGCGGGTAGACCAAGCGAAAGGGCGTGATCGCATGCAAAAGGCACTGAGCCGTTTGGGGCGGGAGATTCGATCAAACCGGTACATCTACCTCATGATGGTGCCCGGCCTGCTGTTTCTGTTCGTCTTCTCCTACATGCCGCTGTCCGGCTACCTGCTCGCCTTTAAGGATTATTCCCTGCAAAAAGGCATCTGGGGAAGCCCGTTTGTGGGGCTCAAGAACTTTCAGTTCTTCTTCTCCACCCGCGACTGGCTGCCCATCACGCTCAACACCCTCTACCTCAACGCGCTGTTCATCCTCTTCGGCATGGGTTTCGCGGTGGTGCTCGCGGTCCTGCTCAGCGAGGTACAGCGCACCTGGCTCAAGCGCCTTTTGCAGTCCGGCGTGTTCCTGCCCTACTTCGTCTCCTGGATGGTCGTGCAGCAGATGATGTACGCCATGCTCGCCTCGCAGCAGGGGCTGCTCACGCAGGCGATCCTCGCGCTGACCGGAAAGTCCGTGAGCTTTTACGCCACGCCCGGCTACTGGCGCGCGATCCTCACGCTCGTGTACGTCTGGCGCTTCTCGGGCTACTACGCGGTGATCTTCATCGGCGCTGTGACCTCCATCGACCCCGCCTACTACGAAAGCGCGGTGATCGACGGTGCCTCGCGGCTGCAAATGGTCTTTCGCATCACGCTTCCGCTCATCCGCAAGACCGTGCTGGTCATGATGCTGATGGCGACGGGGCGCATCTTCTACGGCGACACGGGCATGCTCTACGGCCTCATCGGCGACAACAGCCTGCTGTACAGCACCACGGACGTGATCGACACCTACGCCTACCGCGCCATGCGTCAGACGAACAGCTTCTCCATGTCCTCGGCCATCACCGTCTGTCAGGCGGGCATGGGCGTCCTCACGATCCTGCTGTTCAACTGGATCGCCAGGCGCATCGAGCCCGACGCGCGGCTGTTTTAAAGGAGGTGTGGCCTGTGAATCCGGCTTTGAAGCATTCCGGCAGAAAAAACGCCATCAAGCGCTCCCCCGGCGAGCGCGCCTACCTGGGCGTATGCGGCCTCGTGCTCGCCGTCTCCTTCGTCCTGTGCATCCTGCCGTTTTACCTCATCATCGTCAACTCCATGGTGCCCGCCATGGACCTTACGCGCAGCGGCTTTCAGCTCTGGCCGAAGAACTTCTCGCTCGACGGATACCGGTACGTGCTGGGCAACGGCAAGGTCTTCACCAACTACATGGTCTCCATCGTCGTAACCGTCTGCGGCACGGCGCTGGCCACGGTGGTGACCGCGATGTTCGCCTACGGTCTGGCGCACCCGCGGGTCAAGTACCGCTACAAGATTTCCTTCCTCACCTACATCCCCATGATCATGGGCTCGGGCCTGGTGGGCTTCTACCTGCTCATGGTTTCCGTGCTTCACCTGAACGATACGCTGCTCGCGCTGATTCTGCCCTACGTGCTCAGCCCCTTCAACACGTTCATCATGGTTTCGCACTTCCGCGACCTTCCCTACGAGCTGACCGAAGCCGCCTACATCGACGGCGCGCACGACGGCTTCGTGTTCTTCAAGGTCGTGTGGCCCATGTCCATCATTCCGACGGTGACCATCATGCTCTTTTACGCGCTGGGCTATTGGAACGACTGGTGGCTGGCGAACCTGTTCATCACGCGCGCCGATCTGAAGCCCCTGCAAATTCTCATCCGCAACATCATCTCCCGTCAGCAGATGGCCTCCATCATGGGCAGCTCCGCCAACTTCGTCATGCAGCCGCTGACCGTGCAGCTCGTGACCGTCTGCATCACCATCGGACCGATCCTGCTGGTGTACCCCTTCATCCAGAAGTACTTCGTGCAGGGCATCACCGTCGGCGCGGTCAAGGGGTGAAGCCATCGAACCTTTCACGCGGATGCGTGAAAAAATAAAAGGAGGGACTCCTATGTTTCAAAAGTTCCTATCCCTGCTGCTCTGCGCGGCCCTGTGCCTGGGCACGGGCGTCACGGTCCTGGCCGACGAGGCCCTGCCCCTGGAGGAGATCGTCATCTACGTGCCCGGCGACGCCCCGGCCGGCCTGGAGCAGGTGGAAAAGGCGATCGAGGACGCCTGCCGCGACGAGCTGAACATCGACCTCAAGTTCATCTACGCCGGCTGGGACGACTACGGCGGAAAGATGCAGATGGCCCTGGCCGCCGGGCAGAAGTACTCGCTGGTGTACGACGCCTCCTGGGGTTCCATGAACACCAGCATCGCGGGCGGCTACTACGAGCCGCTGGACGACCTGATCCGTCAGTACGCGCCGAACCTCGTCGCCGCCAAGACGGAAGAAATCCTGAACGCCAACAGGGCTAAGGGCCCGGACGGCGAATATCACCTGTACGGCATTCCGCTGGGCGACTACTACGGCCGCGCGATGCAGTTCCTGGTGCGCAAGGATATCCGCGAGGAGATGGGCGTGCCGGAGATCAAGACCGAGCAGGAGCTCATCGACTTTGCGTATAAGGTCAAGGAGGCGCATCCGGAGCTCACCCCGATCATCACCGGGCGCGCCGCGGGCAACACGATGGCGGCCATGCTGGCCGCGTTCGACCTGTACGAGATCCCGGACTACATGTGGATCACCGACATGGGCTGGGAGGGCGTCTTCTACTTCAAGAACAACGACGGCAAGATCTACAACATCTTCGACGACATGCCGCAGCCCCTGTGGGAGGACATTCAGCTCGCCCGCAAGCTCTATCAGGACGGCATCCTGCACCCGGACGTGATGTCCCTGCCGGACTGGTACGCCAAGGTTCAGGAGGGTTCCTGCGCCATTTCCTGCGGCGCGGACATCGGCGTGGCCGGTTCCCTGCAGCAGGCGCTTTCGCAGGCCGATCCGAACGGCGTGTACGAGGCCGTGACCTTCTACGACTTCGATCAGGACAAGAAGTTCGCCACCGACTTCAAGGCGTGGGACTTCTGCTTCATCCCCTCCACCAGCACGCCGGAAAACAAGGTGCGCACGCTGCAATTCCTCAACTGGGTGTCCGAGAATCAGGAGCACTTCGACCTGTGCGCCTACGGCATTAAGGGCGTGACCTGGGAACCCGTCGGCGACAAGCAGTTCAAGGTCAACTCCGACCTGTGGTCCGCCGAGACGTGGACCTGGGTGCGCAACGCCGCCTACGAGCGCTACGACAGCAACTTCACCGAGGCGGACCTCGCGCACATCGACCGCTTCCACGACAAGGACTTCTTCTCCAGCAGCGTGCTCAGCGGCTTCAGCTTTAATTCCGAGCCCGTGAGCAACCAGGTGTCGCAGTATAACGTCGCGCTGCAGAAGTACTGGTTCGCCATTCAGAACGGCGCGGTCGATCCCGACGAGGGCATGAAGCTCTTCCGCGAGGAAGCCTACGACGCGGTGAGCGCCATCTGCGCGGAGATGCAGAGTCAGATCGACGCCTACCTCGGCAAATAACGTTTCCCGGCGAGGGAGGAACCGCGCGGTCCCTCCCCGCCTTTCCGCAAGCAACCCTGCAATGGAGGCGACCGCCATGCTCGATGAAAACGTGCTTTCCTTCGCCCGCGAGGAGCTCCGCCGGTACGCGGCCCTGATGGACCCGGACTTTGACGCGGCGCAAATCCGGTTCGTTCCCTTCTCCCAGGCGGAGCTCGACGCGCTGGACGTGCGGGATCCCTACTGGGACGACGCTTACCGAATCGACGTACAGGGCGGCCGCGGCCTCATCGCCGTCTCCAACGCCCGCAGCGCGCTGCTCGGCGTGTACCGACTCTTGAGCGAGGCGGGCTGCGCCTTTCTGCGCCCCGGCCCTGAGGGCGAGATCGTCCCCCATACGAATCTCTCGCGCCTCGCCGCGCACGTTCGGATGCGCGCGGCCTGCCGCCACCGCTGCATCTGCATCGAGGGCAGCGTGAGCCTTGAAAACGTGCTGAGCATGGTGGATTTCGCGCCCAAGGCGGGCTACAACGCCTACTTCACGCAGTTCATGGAAGCCTACACGTTCTTCGAGCGCTGGTATACCCACAAGGGGAATCCCCTGCGCGCGCCGGAGACGTTTGCCCCCGCGCTCTCCCGCGAGATGCTCGCCGCCGTCGTCCGTGCGGTAAAACGCCGCGGGCTGCTCTACCACGCGGTCGGGCACGGATGGACCTGCGAGCCGCTCGGCATCCCCGGCCTGCACTGGGAGGACGACGGCGTGGAGCCGACGGCGGCCCAGCGCGCATGCATGGCGGAGGTCGGCGGCGTGCGCGGGCTCTATCGCGGCATCGCGCTCAACACCAACCTGTGTTACTCGAGCCCCAAGGTTCGCAGCCTCATGGCGCGCGCCATCGCCGACTACGCCGCCGCGCACCCCGAAATCGACGTGCTGCACGTGTGGCTGGCGGACGACTTCAACAACCAGTGCGAGTGCGCGGCCTGCCGGAGCGCCCGTCCCTCCGACTTCTACGTGCAGATGCTCAATGAAGCGGACGCGCTGCTCACGGAAAGCGGGAGCCCGGTGCGCATCGCCTTCCTGCTCTACTTCGACCTGCTCTTTCCTCCGGAAAGGACGCGGCTTTTAAACGAGGATCGCTTCATCCTCATGTACGCGCCCATCACGCGCAGCTTCTCCCGCTCCTTCGCGGGCGTACGCCCGGCGAATACGATTCCGCCTTACGCGCGCAATCGCCTCTCCTTCGGACCGGATCTCTCGGAAAACCTCGGCTACCTCGCCGCCTGGCAAAACGCCTTCGGCGGCGACAGCTTCGACTTCGACTATCACCTGTGCGGCGCGGTGAGCTACGACCCCGGCCACATGACCGTCAGCCGCGTGCTGCATGGCGACATCCGCGCGCTCGCCTCGCTCGGCCTGAACGGGCTCGTCAACTGCCAGCTCCAGCGCGTGTGCATGCCCCACGGTTTCGCGCTGTTCCTCGGGGGCCAGACGCTGTGCGATCCTTCCATCGACTTTGAGACGGCGCGCGACGCGTATTTCGAGCGATCGTTCGGCCCGGAATATCGCGCGGCGCTCGCGCTATGCGAGGCGCTCAGCCGGCTGTTTCCCATGGACCTGTACGGTCAGGATCACCCCGCGCCCAGCGAGGAGGCGGCGCGCAGTCTGGAGTCGCTGCGCGCGTACCTGAGACAGGCCGAGCTGCCCGCGTCGGAGAGGCTCTGCCCCGCGCAGGCGCGCTCCTGGCAAAACCTGCGCTTCTGGCGTTTGCTGACGCTTCACCTGTGCGATTACCTGATCCCCTTCTCCCGCCGGGAAGCTACGCTCTGGCAGCCTGCCTGGGAGGCGCTGCGGCGCTTTGCCTGGGAGAGCGAACCCCAGGCGCAGTCGGACTTCGACGTCTACTGCTTCCTGGAGCACTACCGGCGTCAGCAGGCCTAAACGTCTTTCAAACGAAGAGACGAAGCCCCTTAAAGCAGCATCGTCCGCTGCTTTAAGGGGCTTCGTCTCTATTTTGCCATCAGCGCGCGGAGCACCCGCGTCTCCCGCTCGACCCAGCGCAGCACGCCGACACCGCTTTCCATCAGCCGCTCGTTCTGTGCTATGGCTTCCCGCGGGGCGATGAACACGGGCGTCATCTCCAGCGCCGTTTCAGCACCGGACAGGCGCTGCCCGGCGCTTTCGTCGGCGCACAGCTCGCAGGGATAGTACAGCGAGATCATGGAAAAGTACCGGCTTTCGTCGTGCAGGTCCCTGCGCTGCTCCACCGCACGGCAAAACAGCTCGCCCGCCGGGCGCACCAGATAGCCCGTCTCCTCCAGCGTCTCGCGCACGAGCGTCCTCGCGTCGTCCTCTCCCGGCTCCTGCCCGCCGCCCGGAAATTTGTAGTCCCCCTTGTTGGTCCGGACCAGCAGCAGCCTGCTCCCGCGCCAGACGACGGCGCGCACGGCCCGCCGCCGCAGCGTCGGAGCGCCCTGCGGAATGGGTGCGCCTAATGTAAATTCGATCACGCGGACACCTCCTGCCTCAGCGGATTGCCTGCCAGCAGCGCCGTGCTGTTGGTAAGCGCCTCTATCGGCTCCCGCAGCGCCATCGTCCAGGGGAGCGCCCAGGCCGCGAGCGCACCGAGCAGCAGGCAGCCGCCCGCACGTAAAGCTTTCTTCATGCACGCACCTCCGTCAGCGTCCGAGCTTCCTGCTCGCCCGCATTTCTCCCAGCATGTACCACGCGAGGCCCAGCAGCACCACGACGCCGCCCAGCAGCAGCGGCAGGCTGACGCGCTCGCCGAAGAGGAAGTACGCCCAGACCGCCGCGCCGACCGGCTCGCCGAGCAGCGCGAAGGAGACCACGTCCGCGCTCACGAAGCCCAGGGCGTAGGTGAACAGCGCTTGGCCTCCCAGCGTGCACAGCACCGCCAGCAGCACGATCGCGGGCAGGGACTCCCTCGGCGCGACGAAGCCGCCTGTAAAGGGCATCATCAGGGCGAGGAACACCGCCGTGAGCCCGTAGACGAACGTCATGTAGCCAAGCGCCGAGCTCGTGCGCCGCGCCGCGCGGCCGCAGAGCCAGTGCCCCGCCATGAAGGCCGCCCCCGCGAGCGCCAGCAGGTCGCCGATGAAGTCGCCGCCCTGACCGCTCATGGAAAAGACGCCGATGCCGATCGCGCCCGCCACGGCGGTCAGCGCGCCTGGCACGGCCTCTCGCTTGATGGGCTCGCCCAGCACCGCGCCGGAGAGCGCCGCCACGAACAGCGGCTGGGTGCACACGAGCGCCACGCTGGCGAACGTAGACGTGCGCGAAAGGGAGGTCATCCAGCTGGCGAAGTGCAGCGCCAGCAGCAGGGCCGCCGCCACGGCGAGCGCGATGTCGCGCCGCGGGGCGCGCAGCATCTCTTTGAGCGCCCCGGTCTTGATCGCGGGCACGAGGAGCGCCAGCGTGGCGATCGCAAGGCGCAGGCAGGCGATGGTGACGGGCGACGCGCCGCAGGCGAGCGCCCACTTGACGAGCGGCCCGCTGATCGAAACGCCCGCCACGCCGACGAGCACGAGCAGATATTCCTTCTTCATGCGTACCTCACAAAAAAACGGCGCGAAGGGATTCCGGGGCAGCGCGCCCAGCCCCGCCCCAGGGCTTCGCCCTTCGGAACCCCTTTTCTGCGCGCGATGCGCGCGGGGTTCTCAAGCGGGCGAAGCCCTTTGGACAGCGGCTGGGGCATAGCCTCCAAACCCCGTCACGCCGGTCTTCCCATTAAATTTCTTCGTCCCGGTTCTCGGCCGCGTCGCCTTCCGGCGTTTCCCCGGCGGAGTCCGCCGGCTCCTCCGGCACTTCCTCTTCCTTCTCCGCGCGGGTGACGCCGACCACATGGCTGCCCTCGGCCACGCGCATGACGCGCACGCCCTGGGTGTTGCGGCCCAGCACCGGAATGCCCTCGACCGGCAGGCGAATGATGACGCCGTCGTCGGTGATGAGCATCAGGTCCTCGTCCTCGTGCACGATCAGCTGCGAGGCGAGCGAGCCCGTCTTGTCGGTCAGGTTCATCGCACGAATGCCCTTGCCGCCGCGGCTTTGCAGGCGGTAGGCGTCGATCTCCGTGCGCTTGCCGTAGCCGTTCTCGGTGATGGAGAGCACCTGCGCGCCCTCCTCGTACACCGCGAGGCCCACGATCGCGTCGCCCTCGTCCAGGTCCATGGACTTGACGCCCATGCTCACGCGGCCCATGGCGCGGATGTCGCCCTCGCTGAAGTGGATGGCCATGCCGCCCTTCGTGCCCAGCAGGATCTCCTGCTCGCCGTCGGTCAGCTCCACGCCCATCAGCTCGTCGTCCTCGCGCAGCACGATGGCGATCAGGCCCGTCTTGCGCAGGTTCTGGAACTCCGAAAGCGCGGTCTTCTTGATGAGGCCCATGCGCGTGGCCATCACCAGATAGTGGTCCGCCGCGTCCGCCGGGATGCGGATCATCGCCGTGACCTTCTCGCCGCCGTCCAGCTGCAGCAGGTTTACGATCGCCGTGCCGCGCGCCGTGCGGCCCGCTTCCGGAATCTCGTAGCACTTGATCTGGTACACGCGGCCCTTGTTCGTGAAGAACATCAGGTCCTCGTGCGTCGACATGACCAGCAGCTGCTCCGCGTAGTCCTCGTCGCGCGTACTCATGCCCGAGACGCCCTTGCCGCCGCGGTTCTGGCTGCGGTAGGTGC
>JAEXCG010000116.1 GCA_023402355.1 Bacillota bacterium
CCTTCGCCCGGCGCTCGCCTCTTGGCGGGCGCTGGCAAGGGCCTTGCTTTGCGCGGCGTCCTTCTTCCTTTCTGCCTGGCTGATGAGCATTTTGCCCTTTGAGCACATGGAGCTTCTGGGGATCAGCGCCGTCCTCTCAGCGCTCGGCAGCGGCCTTGCCGGGCTGGGCGGGGTCTGCGCGGCGCTGGGCGTGCTGTTCTTTGCGCTGGATGCGAAGGGCATGGATGCGCGCGCGCTGCCGTACGTGCGCCGGGCGCTTTACGCGCTTTGCGCCATCGCACTGCTGGGCGTCCTGCTGTGCGTCGTGTGGTTCACCGCGTTTGACCGAAAGACGCCCCTGGGTTCGCTGGAAAATTACCTGCGGCTGAACGAGGCATGGGGCACGGGAAGGGGATTTGCCTGGATACACGCGCTGGGGGCATACGCGGAGTTTTCCCCCCTGCACAAGCTCTTCGGCTGCGGACCGGACATGGTGCGCCGCGTGCTCGCGCCGCTGATGACGGAGCAGGCGCTCGCAAACTCGGGCGGCGTGTTTGAAAACTGCCACAACGAGTACCTGCAATACCTGCTGACGACGGGCGCGCTGGGGCTTGGCTGTTACCTGACCTTTCTGGGCACGACCTTTTACCGGCTGGCGCGCGCGGGCAGGCAAAGCCCGGCGGTGCGCGCGGTCTTCGCGGCGGTCTTTGGCTACGCGGCGCAGGCCTTCGTGAGCGTCAACCAGCCGATCACCACGACGATTTTCTTCGTGCTCTGCGCGGTAGGGCTGGGACTGACCGCGGACATTGCGCGTAGACAAGACGCGCCGGATTGTTTATAATAAACGAATGTACGATGTGAAGGATAGGGTAAAGGAGGCGTTTTCTTGAACCTCACACAGCTCTTGGACAGGCTGCGTCATACGGACGCGTTCATGGAAAACGTCACGCACTGGGAGACGATCCCCGCGCGGGCGGCGCAGTACGCGCCCTTTCCGGAGGGGCTGGACGCGCGCATACCGCCGGTGCTTCGCGCGCGGGGCATCGAGCAGCTTTACACCCATCAGCGCAAGGCGCTGGAGGAGGTCCTCGCGGGGAAGAACATCTGCGTGGTCACCCCGACCGCTTCCGGCAAGACGCTGTGCTACAACCTGCCGGTGCTCGACAGCATCCTAAAAAACCCCGACGCGCGGGCGCTGTACCTCTTTCCCACCAAGGCGCTTTCGGCCGATCAGGTCGCCGATCTGTACGAGCTCATCACCGCCCTGGACGTGGACATCAAGACCTACACCTACGACGGCGACACGCCCGCGGCCGCGCGGCGCGCCGTGCGCCAGGCCGGGCACGTGGTCGTGACCAACCCGGACATGCTGCATTCCGGCATCTTGCCGCACCATACGAAGTGGGTCAAACTCTTTGAAAACCTGCGCTATGTCGTCATCGACGAAATTCACGCCTACCGGGGCGTGTTCGGTTCCAACCTGTCCAACGTCATCCGGCGGCTAAGGCGCGTATGCGCCTTTTACGGCTCGCATCCGCAGTTCATCTGCTGCTCCGCGACCATCGCCAACCCCGCGGAGCTGGCGCGTCTGCTCGTGGGCGAGGAATGTGAGCTCATCGACAGGTCCGGCGCGGCGAGCGGGGAAAAACACCTGATCTTTTACAACCCGCCGGTCGTCAACAAGCAGCTCGGCATCAGGCGCTCGGTGCTGCAGGAGACGCAGCGCATCGCCGCGATGCTGGTGGACAACGACGTCTCCACCATCGTCTTCGCCAAGTCCCGCCTGACCGTCGAGGTGCTCACGCGCCACCTCAAGGAGCGCGTGAAGGACCCGCTGGGCAACACCGGGCGCGTGCGCGGTTATCGGGGCGGCTATCTGCCCACCCAGCGCCGCGAGATCGAGCAGGGCCTGCGAAGGGGCAGCATCCGCGCGGTGGTCTCCACCAACGCGCTGGAGCTGGGCATCGACATCGGCCAGCTCGACGCCTGCGTGATGTGCGGCTACCCCGGCACCGTCGCCAGCACCTGGCAGGAGGCGGGGCGCGCGGGCAGGCGGCGCACGGCGGCGGCGACGATCCTGGTCGCCTCCTCGGGCGCGCTGGACCAGTACATCGTGCAGCATCCGGAGTACTTCTTCGGCCAGTCGCCGGAGAACGCGCTGGTCAATGCGGACAACCTGTACATCCTGCTCAGCCACCTGAAGTGCGCGGCCTACGAGCTGCCCTTCGAGGAGGGCGAAAGCTACGCGCCGGGCGTGGAGACGCCGGAAATCCTCGACTACCTGTGCGAGCAGCAGATCCTGCGCCACGTCGGGACGCGCTATCACTGGATGGCGGAGGAATTCCCGGCCGCCGACGTGTCGCTGCGCTCCATCGGCGAGGAAAACTTCCTCATCATCGACATCACCCGGCCGGAGCACCGGCGGGTCATCGGCGAGATGGACCGCTACACCGTGCCGATGCTTTTGCACGAGCACGCGATTTACATGCACGAGGGGCAGCAGTACCAGGTGGAAAAGCTGGACTTCCCCGAAAAGAAGGCTTACGTTCGCAGCGTGGACGTAGACTATTACACGGACGCCGACCTCAACACGAGCCTGCGCGTGCTGGACGTGTTCAAGGACGAGGACGGGGCGGGCATTTCGCGCGCCTACGGCGAGGTGCTCGTCACCTGGCTGGTGACGATGTTCAAGAAGTTCAAGCTCGACACGCAGGAGACGCTGGGCTTCGGCCCGGTGGATTTGCCGGAGCTGGAGATGCAGACGACGGCCTGCTGGTGGTCGCTGCCGGACGCCTTGACGGAGGGCATCTCGCAGGACGCTTTGCAGGGCGGCATGCTGGGCATCTCCAACGCCATCCGCCAGCTCGCGCCCCTGTACCTCATGTGTTCGCCCCAGGACATCGCGGTGCTCTACCGCGTGCGCGATCCCTTCACGAAGAAGCCGACGATCACCCTGTACGACAACTGCGCGGGCGGCGTGGGGCTCAGCGAAAAGGTGTACGGCATGAATTTGCTGCTCTTCGAGCATGCGCGCGAGATGATCGCATCCTGCCCCTGCGAGGCGGGGTGCCCCTCGTGCGTGGGGCCCGTGGCCGAGGCGGGCGCGCAGGGCAAGCGCACGGCGCTGCTGCTGCTGGAAAGGATGCTGGGCGCATGAGAGGGCTGCGGGACAGGCTGAACGCCATTTCGGGAAAGCCCGCAAGGCCCGCCGCGCCGGTTTCGACGGACTGCTTCGTGCGCGACACGCGCGTGCCGCTAGAGCAGCTCGGCGGCGTGGAACGGACGACGATCGCGCAGGTGCGCCGGGTGGACCCTACGTTTTCGGGCTACGGCTGGGACGTCCGGCGGCTGCTCTTTCTGGATACGGAGACGACCGGTCTATCGGGCGGCGCGGGCACGCTGGCCTTTTTGATAGGCGTCGGGTTCATCGAGGGGGAGGAGCTGGTGATCCGCCAGCTCCTCATGCGCGATTACCCGGAGGAGCCGGTGCTGCTTTCACACGTAGCGGCGCTGCTGCCGCGCTTTGACGCTTACGTGACGTTCAACGGCAAGAGCTTTGACCTGCCGCTGATCCAGTCTCGCATGACGATGCACCGCATGCGGGACGATTACCGCGACCTGCCGCACCTGGACCTGCTGCATCCTGCGCGGCGCATCTGGAAGCTGCGGCTGGGGCGCTGCTCGCTTTCGGCGCTGGAAGAGGCGGTGCTCGGCGAGGGACGGGCGGACGACCTGCCGGGTGCGCAGGTGCCGGAGCGCTACTTTTCCTACCTCAAGACGCGCGACTTTGCGCTGCTGGAGGACGTGCTGCACCACAACATGCTGGACATCCGTTCGCTGGCCGTGCTGCTCGCAAGGCTCTGCCAGGCGATGGACGCGCCGGAGCAGCAGACGTTCTGCCAGGACGTGTTCAGCGCGGGCCGCGCGCTGGAACGCTTCGGCTATGTGGAGGAAGCGCGCAGGTGCTATCGCGTGGCCAGCACGAGCGAGCTATCCGAAAGGGCGCGGGTGAGCCTAGCCCGCAGCTACCGGCGCGAACGGGATTACGCGCAGGTGCAGCGGGAATGCCAGGAGATGATCGCGCGCGGCGAGGGCGGCGCGTTCCCCTACGTGGAAATGGCGAAAATCTGCGAGCACCATACGCACGAGCTGGAACGGGCCATGCGCTACACGCTCTCGGCGATGGAGCGTCTCACAGCCCTGCCGCCCTGGAAGCGGGCGAACCCGATGGAGCTGGAGGCGCTCGAAAAACGCAGAAGACGGCTTCATATCAAGCTGCAAATAAAAAGAGACAAACAGGAGGTCTGAACCATGGGCTTTATGACGGGCATGAAGGGAAACAAGGCGTACGCCGCGCACGCGAAGGGAAACCTCGCGGAAGCAAAGCGCCTGTACGAGGAGGCGTATCAGGAGGGCATCAACGTGCCGAAGATCCTGCTGGGCTATTCGGTGCTGCTGCTGCGCTCCGAGGAATACGACAAGGCGCTGGAGGTGCTGCGCCGCGTGGAGAAAGCCCCGGGGCTCGTGCCCGACCAGCGCACGCAGATGCTGACCAATTACGCGATCGTCTGCTGGAAGCAGGGGCGCATCGAGCGCGCGGTGGAGGTCATGCAGGAACTCGACCGCAAGAAGAAGAGCGGCACGATTTACGGCACCCTGGGCTTTTTGCTGATCGAGAAGGGGGACGCGGAGGAAGCGCTGCAATACAACCAGGAGGCCATCGAGTACGACGAGGAGGACCCGGTCTTTCTGGACAATATGGGCCAGACGTATTATCGCCTGCTGGGCGACAAGGAGAAGGCCAAGCCTTACTTTGAAAAGGCGCTCAAGTTCAAACCCTCCGCGATCGACACGAATTACTTCCTCGCGCTCTATGACATCGAAGCGGGGAACAAACAGGCGGCGGTGGAAAAGCTGCGCACGTCCGCGAAGGGCAAGTTCTCGCCGCTCAATTACGCGCGGCCGGAGATGATCAAGAAAAAGCTTACAGAGCTCGGCGCAAAAACGGAAGAGGACGACGACTAAAAGGGAGGCTGCGGCGCGACATGCCGCAGCCTCCCTTTGCCTATCGTTTGCGCCCGCCTGGCGTTTCCCCGACGTACGCCTTGTAGACGCGGTGGAACGTGCGCATGCTGGAAAAGCCGCAGGCGTTCGCCACCTCGATCAGGGGCCTGTCGCCGGCTTCCAGCATGCGCCGCGCCATCTGGCAGCGAAGGCTGCTCACGTACTGGGTAAAGGAGCAGCCGACCTGCTCGCCCCAGAGGTGGGAAAAGCGCCCCTCGCTGTAGCCGAAGGCCGCGGCGGTCGAGGCGACGCTGATCGGTTCGGCCGCGTGGCGCTCCACGTACAAAAGGATGCGCTGAATGAGGCCGCCGCCCGCGTCGGACGTGTTGGGCAGAAGGCCGATCCGCTCGATCAGGAGCGCGAGCAGCGCCTCGGCGAGGCAGTTGACGAAGCGCTCGTTGCCGTCGTTCTGGGGCGATGCCATCATGTTCAGAATGCGCGGGCATTCCGGAATGCTGCGCACGTCCGAGACGCCGCTTTGAAAGCGGCTGGACGAGAGCTGCGCCTGCAGGGAGGGGACGACGGAAAGCGGAATGGTCGCGATGACGGCGTCGGAGCTTTCGGGTGTCAGGTAGCTGTGCACGACGTAGCTAGAATTGACAATCAGGTGGCCGCGGGGAACCGGCGTGCTGACGCCGTCCTGAATGACGCAAAGGACGCCGCTTTCCACGTAGGCGAGCTCGATGGTGCTGTGAAAATGCGCGAAATAGCTGTTGTTATGCGCGCGCCAGGCGGACGCCCGGTGCGTCTCATCGCGCGTCAGCTCGTAAATCTGGTTCATGCCGCGCCTCCTGTGGGCCAAGCGATCTATAGCGGGTTTTGGCATTATCATATCATAAACTGGCGCGACAGGAAAGGGGCGATCAGCTATAATAAATTCTAGATATGGTATTTTTTCAGGAGGTGTCTGTCATGGAAAAACGTCCCGTTGCGTATCAAATCTACTCCGCCCGCGAGGAGGCCGAAAAGGACCTCGACGCGGTCTTGGCCGCGCTGAAGGGCATGGGGTATGACGGCGTGGAGTTCGCCGGTTTTTACGGTCATAGCGCGCAGGAGGTCAAGGCGATGCTGGAGAAGCACGGCCTCGTCGCGATTTCCAGCCACGTGCCGTTCGCCCAGATTGAGGCCGACATGTTCGGCGTGATCGCGTACCATCAGGCCATCGGCTGCTCGCACATCGCCATTCCCTACCTGGACGACGCGACGCGCCCCGGCTCGACGGGTTTTGGCAGAACGATCGCGGTCATCCACCGCTTTGCCCGCCTGATGAAGGAGGCGGGGCTGACGCTGCTTTACCACAACCACGACTTCGAGTTCGTGCAGATCAGCGGCCAGTACGCGCTGGACTTCCTCTACGACGCGGTGCCCGCGGACCTGCTCAAGACCGAACTGGACGTCTGCTGGGTGAAGTACGCGGGCGAGGACCCGGCGGCCTACATCCGCAAGTATGCGGGGCGCTGCCCGGTCATCCATCTGAAGGACTACGTCGGTAGAAAGGGCGAATCCGCGCCCTATGCGCTGATCGGCATCGACGAAAACGAGAAGAAGGACACCCAGTCCTTTGAGTTCCGTCCGGTAGGCTACGGCTGCCAGGACGTGCAGAGCGTGGTGGAAGCGGGCATCGAGAGCGGCGCGAAGTGGTTCGTCGTCGAACAGGACATGTCCGTGGGCCGCACGCCCCTGGAGGCGGCCGAGATGAGCATCGGCACCCTGAAAAAGCTGGGCCTTAAGTAAATCGAAAAAAGCGACAGGAGAGATCATCCATATGAGCGATACGGTGCTTTCAAACTTTACCCCGACGGTGCACGAGGAGCGCACCTACACCAAGACGCTGAAGGTCGGCATCATCGGCACCGGCTGGATTGCGGAATCGCACGCGGAAAGCTACAAGAACATGCCCGACGTCAAGGTCGTCGCCCTGGCGGATTTGATCCCCGGCAAGGCCGAGAAGTTCGCCAAGCATTACGGCTTTGAGGACGCGCACATCTACCCGGACCACAAGTCCCTGCTCGAAAACGAGGAGCTGGACGCGGTCTCCATCTGCACCTACAACCGCACGCACGCCCAGTGCGCCATCGCCGCGCTGGAGGCGGGCGTCAACGTGCTGCTCGAAAAGCCCATGTGCGTGACCACCGAAGAGGCGGTCGAAATCATCCGCGCGGAAAAGAAGAGCGGCAAGCTGCTCTCCATCGGCTTCCAGCCGCGCATGGACAAGAACATGCAGATGATCAAGAAGATCGTCGAGTCCGGCGAGCTGGGCGAGATCTACTACATTCAGACGGGCGGCGGCCGCCGCCGCGGCATTCCCAACAGCACGTTCATCGAGCAGGACACGGCGGGCATCGGTGCCCTGGGCGATATCGGCTGCTATTCGCTGGACATGGTGCTCAACGCCATCGGCTATCCGAAGCCCCTGACGGTCACGGGCTACACCTCCAACTTCTTCGGCACGAATCCCCTGTATCAGTATGCCGACGCGGCGCACACCGCGGAGGAGAACGCCGCGCGCTTTAACGTGGACGACTTCGCGGCCGCGTTTGTCCGCCTCGAGGGCAGCATCGTGCTCGACTTCCGCATTTCCTGGGCGATGCACCTGGACACCCCCGGCGACACGGTGATCCTCGGCAAGAAGGCCGCGCTGCGCATCCCTTCCACCGAGTGCTGGAACGGCACGGTGGGCGGCCCCATGAAGCTGTACACCGACGTGGCGGGCGCGCAGGTGGAGACGGTCATCCCGATCATCGAGGACGACAAGTCGAGCTTCTCGGGCCTGTTCGACCGCAAGATCCGCTCCTTCCTGGACGCGATTCTGGAGGGCAAGTCCGCGCCCGTGCCCAGCAGCCAGATTCTGTACAACCAGGCGATCATCGACGGCATCTGCAAGTCCGCGAAGCTGGGCCGCGAGATCGAGATCGAGATTCCTGAAATTTGACCCTTAGAAAGGTGAACGCCGCATGATACGCGTAACGATCTGGAACGAACACTTTCAGGAGCGCGGGGACGAAATCGCCCGAACGCTTGAAAATACGCCCGAGAACGAACAGAAGCGCGCCTGGCTGATTCAGGGGACGGAGGAAATCCGCAAGGTTCACCCGAACGGCATTAGCGAGACGCTGAAATCCATCTTTGCTCACTGCGAGGACATCGTGGTGCGCACCGTGACGCAGGATATGCCGGACTGCGGCCTCTCCGACGAAATTTTGGACGAGACGGACGTGCTGATCTACTGGGCGCACTGCATCCACGACGAGCTTAGCGACGACGCGGCGGAGCGCGTGCGCGCGCACGTGCTGGGCGGCATGGGCTTTATTCCGCTGCACAGCGCGCATCCCTCCAAGCCCATGCAGCGTCTTCTGGGCACGACGGGCTCGCTCAAGTGGCGCGACGGGGATTTCTGCCGCGTGTGGACTACCTGCCCGACGCACCCCATCGCCGCGGGCATTCCCGAGTGCGTGGAGTTGGAGGAAGAGGAGATGTACGGGGAATTCTTCGACATCCCCAAGCCGGACGACGTGGTCTTCACGAGCTGGTTCTCAGGCGGCGAGGTGTTTCGCTCCGGCTGCACCTGGACGCGTGGATACGGGAAAATCTTCTATTTCCAGCCCGGTCACGAGACGAACCGCTCGTACCTGAACCCGCACGTGCGGCAGATTCTGCTCAACGCCGTCCGTTGGGCCGCGCCGGTGAAGCGTTGCGCGCCGCTCGAATGCGTGCACGTGGTGCCCTCGCCGGAGGAAGCGCGGGCCAAGCGGTAAGCTTTATAGGTCAAAGGCAGGCGGCCTTCGCGGCGCGCCTGCCTTTTGCTATGCCTGTGTTTCGGTGGGCGAATAATGCGCCTTCAAATAGCGGGCGACGCCGTCCGCGTCGTTTGCGCCGATGATGCCCGTTGCGATACGCTTTAGGGGCTCTGCGGCGTTATCGACGGCGTATGCCTCGTCGGCCGCCTCAAAGAGCGGTATGTCGTTGACGGCGTCGCCGAAGGCGACGATGCGCTCAAAACCCAGCAGTTCCTTGAGCCTGCGGGCGGCCTCGGCCTTCGTCGCCTGCGCGGGCATGAGCTCGCACCAGTATTCGGGACGGTACAGCTCCTGTTGAAGGACGCACCGACAGCCGCCGAGCGAAGACGCCGCCTCATACAGGGGAAGAAGCGCCGCCCGCTCGCCGATAAAGGTGTAATAGAAGACGTCGCCCGCGTACAGCGCCGCTTCGTCCTTCAGCGGTCGCAGCCGGGGATCGCCGTTTCTCAGGGACAGGTAGCGCCGAACGCCGTCGTTTTCCCGCGCGGGGAGCCACGAGACGCGCTCGCGCCCCTCCACAAAGGAATAGACGAGCGGGGAAAGCGACAGGCGGGCGGCGAGCGCCTGAATTTCTGCGCGCAGGGCGGCAGAAAACGTGACGCTGTGCAGATTTTGAAGGGTTGCGGGATCGCGGATGAACGCGCCGTTGTACACGATGACGGGCAGGCGCAGGCGAAGCCCGCTTGTGATGAGGCTGGCGGAGGAGAGCGAGCGGGCCGTGGCGTAGGTCAGGGGCAGTCCGCCCTCTATCAGCGCGTTCAGCGTTTTCAGGCTGACGGGGGAGATGCGATCGTCCCGCCCGAGCAAGGTGCCGTCCAGATCGGTGACAAAAAGCGTCTTTGGCATGGCGGTGCTCCTCGATATGTCGGTATGAAAAAAGCCGCGGTGAAAAGCATCGCGGCAAAAGGGGTTAGAGGGCAATGGAATGCTTGACGCGGTCGTGCTCCTCGGCGCGCTTGGCGTTGTTGAACCGGTCGAGCGTGCCCACCAGATAACCGGTGATCCGGCGGATGCGCTGGAAGGGATGGTCGGCGTAGTGATAGGCGATGTCCACAAAGTCGCCGTCGATTTTCAGGTCGAGCGCGTCCGGTTCGCGGCCGTACAGGCTGACCGCGCGGGCAAGGTAAGCGTTGACTTCCTCCTGCGGAAGCTGGCCGCCGGTGATTTGTACGTTGCAGGGCATGGGCATTCCTCCGTTCAGACACAATATCTTCTCTTGGTGCCTCATTATACCACATCATATGGTACTTTGCAACGATCTGATATACAATCCGTATAGTGGCGAGAGAAATTGGCAGGAAAAAGCATGAAAATGCAGAATAATATATACAGACGGCACATAGAATTGGGTGATCATATACGCGCAATGGGAGGCATGAGCAATGCAGGCAACATACCACCGGATGTACAGCCCCAGCCTGATGCGGGATATGGAAGTCAACGTCTATGGTACGCAGGGCAAGCCCTGCGTGGTATTCCCCTCGCAGAACGGCCGATACTTTGACTTTGAGAGCTTTGACATGATCGAACCGTGCCGCCCATGGCTTGAAGCGGGAAAGCTGCGACTGTTCTGCGTGGACAGCATCGACCGGGAAACCTGGTCCAACCGGGAGATGCCGCCCCGCAAGCGAATCGAACGCCACGAGCTCTGGTTCCGGTATCTCACGGAAGAGTTTTATCCCTGGATGATGCGGATGTGCGGCGAAGGGGAGATGCCCTTTACGATCGGCTGCTCCATGGGCGCGACGCACGCGGCGAACCTGTTCTTCCGCCGCCCGGACCTCTTCGACGGGCTGATCTCGCTGAGCGGCACCTACGACGCGCGCCTGTTCTTCGGCGATTACATGGACGAACTGGTCTACTACAACTCACCCTATCAGTGCCTGAAAAACATGTGCCAGGAACATCCTTACATCAAGCTGTTCAACCGCTCGAACATCATCCTTTGCGTCGGGCAGGGAGCCTGGGAAAAGGATATGCTGGAATCGACGCGCGCCATGCAGAAGGTCTTCGAGGAGAAGGGCATTCGCGCGTGGGTCGACATTTGGGGAAGCGACGTCGCCCACGACTGGATCTGGTGGCGCAAGCAGCTTCACTATTTCCTCGAAAAAATACTGGGTGAGGCATAGAACATGAAGAAGGAAAACAAAAGACGCGCGCAGCTCGCACCGGCCCTCGTGCCGGTGCTGCTCTTTGCGCTGGTGCTTGCGCTGGTGATCTGGCACTCCGCCTCGTCGAAGCCCGCGGCCCCGGTCAATCTGGAGGATCACGAGAACACCGCACTGAACGTGCTGGGGCAGGCGGAGCTGTTTTTGCCGGGACGCCTTGAGCTCGAATCGTTTTATGAAAACTACACCGGCATCCGAAACTGCAGGCGGATCGGCGCCGTCGCGCTGAGCGATGAACAGAGCGCCTTTCTGGCGAACCTGAGTTGGCCGGTTTTGCCGATGCCGGAGGACATGCGCGCCGAGATTCTCGAGCCCGAATCCGATATCTTCAGCGTCTATGAACCGTACGAACCGCTCCGGGAGGCTGCGCAAAAGGCGAACGGGAAGTATCTCCTGCTCGACCGCAGCGGGGACGGCCCCATGGAGGGCTGCGCGTACTGGTCGAGCCGGTTTACCCTGCTCGTGTGGGACGAGGCGGGAAGCAGGCTGTTTTTCATGACGTGGGACGCCTGAGCCCCGCATAGACCGTGAAGAACTGATTTCAGCGAACGATTTTTCATGATGAAAAGGCCGGCTTCGTCTTTGAAAGGATGGACATTTCAAAGACGAAGCCGGTCTTCTGCTCGGTCAGACCATCGGACGTCCCTCGGACAACGCGCGCCTGAACCCGTGGATGCGCGCGTAATAGGCGGCGATCAGCAGCACCGCGGCGCCCGTCCAGGCGGCGATCTCCGCATAGTAGATGCCCTCCTGCCCGATGAAGCGTGGAAGCAGCCAGGCGACGCCCACGCGCATGACGAGCTCCACAAAGCCGGAGATCATCGGGATCACCGTGTCGCCCATGCCCTGTAGGGCGGAGCGGTACACGTGCAGCAGGTAGAGGATGAAGAGAATGCTGCTCATCACGCACAGGTAACGGTAAGCGATGTCGAGCACCTCCGCCGCGCTGCCGCTCGACTCCGAGACGAATAGGCTGAGGATGGAGCGGCCCCAGACGAGCATGGCGGCGCTGATACAAAGCGCGGTGGCTACGCCCATGAGGGCGGCGGCGCGCAGCCCCTTCTCAATGCGCGAAAGCTGCTGCGCACCGAGGTTTTGCCCGGTAAACGTAGCCATCGAAAAGCCGAAGGAGGTCGCCGCGATTTCCAGCAGGCCGTACAGCTTGTTCGTGGCGGTAAAACCGGCGACGAACAGGAAGCCGAAGCCGTTGACGACGTACTGCACGCCCATGCCGCCCACGGCGATGATGGCGTTTTGAAGGGCCATCGGCGTGCCCAGGCGGATCAGCGTGCGGACGGCGGGGCGGTCGGGCACGAAGTCCCTGCGCGTCAGGCGCAGCATCGGCAGGTTGAGGGCCGCGCGCAGGCAGAACAGCGCGGAGAATATCTGCGCGATGACCGTCGCGGCCGCGGCGCCCGCAACGCCCCAATGAAAGACGACGACGAACAAAAGGTCGAGCGCGATGTTGATGACGGAGGCGATCAGCATCGCGATTAGCGGCGTTCGGCTGTCGCCCAGCGCGCGCAGCAAAGAGGCGAGGATGTTGTAGAACATCACGACGCACAACCCCGCGAACATCACGCGAAGATACGTGAGCGCGAGATCCAGGACGTTCGCGGGGGTGTTGAGCAAAAGGAGCACGGGACGGGCGATGCACTCGCTGATTAGCGTCAGCACGACGGCGATGACGGCACCGAGCAGGGCGCTCATGCCGACCGCCTTGCGCAGGCCCTTGAGATCGCCCGCGCCGAAGCGCTGCGCGATGGGGATGGAAAAGCCGCCGGTGAAGCCCGTGACGATGCCCAACGTCATCCAGTTGAGCCAATCGGCCGCGCCGAGGGCGGCCAGCGCCTCGACGCCCGCGAATTGCCCGACGATCGCCGTGTCCACCGTGGTGTAAAGCTGCTGGAAGACGTTGCCCAGCATCAGCGGCAGCGCGAAGGTCAGTATCAGCTTCGCGGGGCTGCCATGTGTCATGTCTTTGACGTGTGCGCTCATGTGATGCCTCCATCTTTGGGGTTACGTAGTCAAGAATAGCATGGGGATGCCTCAAAGTCAAGCGGCGCCCGCTCCTTGACAAACCCCCGGGCGGGCGATATGCTTACAGGAAGTCGTTCAATTAGAGAGGAAGAAAAAATGCGCTTCTTGCATCTTTCAGACCTGCACCTGGGCAAGCGGGTGCACGGTTTTTCCATGATCGAGGATCAGGCGCACGTGCTGCGTCAGATAGAAGAGATCGCCCGAAGCACCGGTCCGGATGCCGTGCTGATCGCCGGGGACCTTTACGACAAGGGCGTGCCGCCCACCGAGGCGGTCAGCCTGCTGGACGGCTTCCTCACGCGCCTGCTCAGCCTGAAAATCCCCGTGCTCGCGACGAGCGGCAACCACGATTCGCCGGAGCGGCTTTCGTTCGGGGGGAACATCCTCGACGCCTCCGGGCTCTACATCGCGGGGGTGCTGCAAAGCGAGGTCAAGCGCGTGCGCCTTATGGACGCCTGGGGGCCGGTGGACTTTTACCTGCTGCCCTTCGTGAAGAGCGCGAAGGCTGCCGCGCTGCGCCCACAGGCGGCCATCGAAAACTGCGACGACGCCGTGCGCGCGATGCTAGCCGGCATGCCCAGGGAGGCGGGCGTGCGGCGGGTGCTCCTGGCGCACCAGCTCGTCGCCGCGCCGGGCGAGCAGGTCGAGCGCTGCGACTCGGAGACGCTGCAGCTCGGCGGCACGGACGCCGTGCTGGTGGATGCGTTCGACGCGTTTGACTACGTGGCGCTGGGGCACCTGCACCGCGCCCAGCGCGTCGGGCGCGACGGCGTTCGCTACGCGGGATCGCCCCTGAAATACTCGTTTTCGGAGGCGCGGGGCGCAAAGAGCGTAACCCTGGTGGAGATGGACGCGAAAAGCGTCCACGCGGAGCTTTTGCCGCTCAGCCCGCTTCGGGAGATGCGGGAGCTGCGCGGCAGGCTGAGCGAGTTGCTTGAGGCCGCGCAGGGAGGCTCCGACGATTACGTGCGCGCGGTGCTGACGGACGAAGAACCGCTGTACGACGCGATCGGGCGGCTTCGGCGCGTCTACCCCAACGTGATGTCGCTCGAATTTGAGCGGGAGGCGACGCTGCAGACGCGGGAGGCGCTGCACCAGGTGGACGTGCGCAGCCGAACGCCCATGGAGTTGTTCGAGGACTTTTATTTCCATCAGGCGGGCTTGGAACTGGACGACGCCGCGCGGGCGGTCGTGCAGGACGCCGTGAGCCGCGCACAGGAGGGACAGGCATGAAGCCCATCGCACTGACGCTGTGCGCGTTCGGCCCGTTCGCCGAGGAGGCGCATATTTCCTTTGATCGGCTCGGCAGTGCGGGGCTGTTCCTCATTACGGGGGATACCGGCGCGGGCAAGACGACGCTCTTTGACGCGATCGTCTTCGCGCTGTACGGGGAGACGAGCGGCAGCCGCAGGCGCGCCGACGGCATGCGGAGCGACTTCGCCCCGCCGGACGTGCCGACGTTTGTGGAGCTCGTCTTCAGCCACCGCGGGCTGCGCTACACCCTGCGGCGAAATCCGGGCGGCTACGAGCGGCGCAGCAAGCGCGGCGGGGGCGTTGTGCAGGAAAAGCCCGACGCGACGCTCCTGTACCCGGACGGCACGGTCGCCAGCGGCGCGCGCGCCGTGACGGAGCGGGTGACCGCGCTGCTGGGCATGGACGAGCGGCAGATGAAGCAGATCTGCATGATCGCGCAGGGAGAGTTTTTGAACCTCCTGCTCGCCAAGGACGAGGAGCGGCGCGCGGTCTTTCGCCGCGTGTTCGACACGGACTTTTACGTGGACGTTCAGCGGGCGCTCAAGGAGCGCGACAAGGGGCTCAAGGAGCAGATTGCCGGGCAGGAAATCGCGATCGTGCAGACGCTGCGGGATTTGGAAGCGATCCTTTCGCTGGACAAGCCCTCGGTGCACGACGCGCCGGACGCCATCGAGAAGCTTCGGCAGGCGCGCCATGCGGACCGGCAGCGGCAGATGCAGGCGCAGCAGGAGGTAGAGACGGCCCAGCGGGCGGCGGGAGAGCTTTCGGAGCAGCTCGTCCGGATTCAGACGGACAACGCGCTGCTGGACGCGCTGGAGCAGGCAAGGGAGCGCGCGCAGGCGCTGAACGCCCAGCGCGCACAGATGGAGGCGCTCTCCCTTCGCTGCGCGAGAGCGAAGGCGGCGGATGCGCTGAGCGCCGGGCCGCAGAGCGCCTTAAAGCGCGAACAATCTGCGCTGGGCGAACGGCAAACCCTGGGCGCGGCGCTGAGGATGCGGAGGGTCGAAGCGAACGAACGGCTTCAAGCGCTTGCGCGCGCCCGGGACGAAGCCGACGGGCGGGAGGAAGAGGCCGCGCGCTTTCAGGCGGAGGCCGCGCGCATCGCCTCACAGCTCCCCCTGTACGAGCAGGCGGAGGATTGCGCGCTTCGGGCACAGCGCGCGGAGCAGGCGCTTTGCGCCGCACGGCAAGCGCAGGAAGATCGGGCGCGGCGAGAGGCGCAGATCGGGCAGACGCTTTCGTCATTGCGCGACGCTATAGAGGCGGGGGCGAAGGCGGGCCTTGAGGCGGAGCGTCTGCGCTCCGCGCTGGAAAGCGGACAGGCCAGGCAAAAGCGTCTGGAGGCGCTGGCCACGCTGACCGCGCGCGGCGCGCAGGAGCAGGAGAGCTACAGGAACTGCCGTGAGGCGTTCGAGCGCGCGCAGGCCGCATACGACGGCGCGCGCGCCAGGACGGCCGCGCTGGAGGACGCCTTCTATCAGGCGCAGGCGGGCGTTCTCGCGGAGAGGCTGGAGGAGGGAAAGCCCTGCCCGGTGTGCGGGGCGACGCATCACCCGCACAGGGCGGCGCTGGCTCCGGACGCCGTGACGCAGCAGCAGCTTGCGCAGGCGCGGGGGGAGCTTTCCGCGCTGCAAAAGGACGTTCAGGACAGGGCCGGCGAAGCGCAGGGGGCGCGGGCACGTCTGGACGCGCTGCGCGCGCAGGTCCAGACGGAGCTGCTGGAGCTCTTTGAAGACGGCATCGATCAGGGGAGAGGCATGGACGCGGCGGTGCGTGCGGAGCTGGAACGGCTCAGCGCGGAGCTGGCGCAGAGGAAGGCGGCGCTTGCCGAGCGGGAAGCGGTCCTTGTGCGCGCAAAACGCGCAGAAACCGAGCGTAACCGGCTGGAGATAGAACAGACCGACCTTCGGTCTGCCTCCTTGGAGGGGCAACGTACGCTCCTGGAAGCGCAGGCTGAAAGCGCGCGCCTGCGCGAAGCGGCCGATCGCCTGCGCGCGCAGCTCGTCTACGCTTCACGTCGGGAAGCGCAGCAGGCGATGGAGGAGGCTTCCGCCCGGCAGGCGACCATCCAGAACGCCCGCAAGCAGGCGCAGGAAGCGTTCAGCGCGCAGAATGCGGCCTGCGAGGCCCTGAATGCCCGCTTGCGGGACAATGAAAGCGCTCTGCGGGAGGCGGAGGCGCGCGTCCTGGAAGCGCAGGAAAAGTTTAGCCAAGCGCTTTGCGAGTACGGATTTGAAAGCGAGGCGGACTTTGCGTCGGCGCGTCTTACCCCGGAGGCGCAGGAGCAGGCGCAGGGGACGCTTGAACGCTACCGCGCGGAGAGCCTGCGATGCGAGGGGGAGCTGGCGCAGCTCACGGCGCAGGCGGCCGGAAGACGGAGAATGGACGCGGATGCGGTGCAGGCGCGGCGTGACGCGGCGCAGGAAGCAGCGCGCGCGGCGCAAAAACAGCTCACCGACCTGCAAGCCGACATGCAGCAGCGCGCTTACCTGCTCAGCCGCCTGGAAAAGACCTACGAGCGCTGGCAGGGGACGCAGGAAATCTACGCGCGGGTGCACCGACTTTCGGCCACGGCCGCGGGCGAGGTAAACGGGCCGCAGGGGCAGCGGCTATCCTTTGAGCAATACGTGCAGGTCTATTACTTCACGCAGGTTTTGGAGGCGGCGAACGCGCGCCTGCTTGGCATGTCGGGCGGGCGCTACCGGCTGCTGCGCAAGGAGACGGCGCTCGACCGGCGAACGAACGACGCGCTGGGGCTGGACGTGCTCGACCACTACACCGGCAAGGTGCGCGACGCGGGCTCCCTGTCCGGCGGGGAATCGTTCCTCGCCTCGCTGGCGCTGGCGCTGGGGCTCTCGGACGTGATTCAGCGGCGGGCGGGCGGCGTGCAGGTGGAAACGCTGTTCATCGACGAAGGCTTTGGCTCGCTGGACGAAGAAGCCCTCGAGCAGGCGATGACCGTGCTCGAGGGACTGACCACGCAGAGCAACCTCGTGGGCATTATTTCACATGTGAGCGCGCTCAAGGAGCGCATCGAACGCAAGATCGTCGTGACCAAGAGCATGACGGGCAGCAGCGTGCGCGTGGCAAAGGATTAGCGCGGCGTTTTCAGAGGCGTCAGCAGCGAGAGGGGCACCGTGTACTTGTCGTACCGGCGGCCCCTTTTGTCGTGCCAGACGCCGCCGCGCGCGGGCACCATCACCGAGGCCGTCTTTCCCACGCGGGAGACGATGCCGGTCAGCGTCCCTTCGCCGTAGGGAAAGCGAACGTGCGCGCCGACGCCGATTCCCTGCCGCGCGGCCTCCTGCGCGCGGGTAGGCAGGGCGTGCGTACAGGTCCTGTGCTGAAAGAGCCCGCGCGAGAGCGCGCGAAAGGCCGCCTGGTGCGCGTCGCACGAGCCGGTAAGCGCCCATTCGGCGGCGTGGCACAGTTCGTGCTCGAAGACGAGCATGAAGGCCTCCAGCGGGTCCTGCGCGGACAGGCCGTTCACGGCGAACGGCCCTTCCCGGAGGCGCAAAAGAAAGTCTGAACTCATGCGGATTTCCGTGACGGGTTCGTGGCCGCGTTCCTGGGTCACGCAGAACTTGCCCGCGCAGCGGGTCATGCGAGAGGTCGCTATGAGGCGTAGGCCGGGTAGCCTTTCGGCAAACAGACCGCCGAAAAACGCCTGATCGTACAGGCGCAGCAGCATCGGCAGGGCGCCCGCCGGGAGCGCGGTCACGGGGACGCCGCCGAGCTGCGGGAATGCGCCGAGCACCGCAGACCTGACCTCGGCGCGGCGCGCCGCCGTGTCGTCCGCCGAAAGCGGACAGGGGAATGGAAACATCAGAAAAAATCACCTCGCCGCGCTTAGCTTAACGCCTTTTTGAAGGGCTGTCAATGGCTGTGAAAGCACACAGGTCCTTTGAAATTTTACGAAAAAGTGTTGACAACTTAATAAAATTGAAATATATTGTAGATGCGAAGAGGGCTCAACGGAGCATCTTGGAAAGGAGTGAGTCCAATGGATACGCATTTGAATCCCGTACAGAAGACATCCGTGCGTTTCAAACGCGCTTTATGCGTTGGCCTTGCGTCGGCCCTGCTCGCGATGTCAGCGATGCCGGCCTTGGCGGATGAAAAGGGAACGGTGACTGCAACGTCTCTGTACGTGCGCAAGTCGGCCTCTACGGAGGCAAAGGCGCTGTGCAGCGTCAGGAAGGGGCAGCGCGTGACCATCCTGGACACGGACGGCGACTGGTATAAGGTGAAAACAGGGGAAACGATCGGCTACTGCGCAAAGCAGTATATCGACACCGAGGCAAAGAGCGCGGCGGAGAGCGAAAAGGAAGACCTGGGGACGATCGCCTCCCTGGGCGACGCGCCCGCTACGAGCAAGCCCGGAGACGAGGGCAACAAGGTGCTCAAGCTTCAAAAAGCGCTCACCATCAAGGGCTTTTACTCAGGCCGCCTCAGCGGCCACTACGGCGATCTCACGAAGGAGGCCGTGCAGGCTTTCCAGAAGAGCAAGGGCCTTTCGACGGACGGCATTGCCGGGAAGAAGACGATTGCGGCCCTCTTCGGTCAGAGCGCGGCAAACGACGCCGGCGCTGCGGACAAGTCCTACAAGACGGAAAAGCTCGACTGGTACCACGGCGGCAACGGCAAGATTCCCAACGGTGCGACGATAACGATCAAGGACGTCGGAACGGGGAAGACGTTTAAGGCGAAGCGCCGCTTCGGCACCAATCATCTGGACGCCGAGCCCATCGACGCGCAGGAGACCCAGACGATGAAGGCGATTTACGGCGGGAGCTGGTCCTGGTCCCGGCGGGCCGTGCTGGTGCTGTACGACGGGCACGTATACGCGGGCTCGATGAACGGCATGCCGCACGCGCAAGAGGATGAAAACATCAAGGACAACCAGTTCGACGGCGTATTCTGCATCCACTTTTCCGGAAGCAAGACGCATGGAAGCGACAAGGTCGACAAGGAACATCAAAACCAGGTCGCGAAGGCCATGAAGGCCGCCTGGTGACGGGTGCGGCGGCTTGATGCGAAGCCGCCGCGCTGCTGTATATAGGGGTTGAGAACGGAGCATGGACGTGAAACAGGCATCGAAACGGGCGAAGATTTGGGCGGGATACGCCGCTTTTCTGATCTGCTGCTTTGCGGCGGGCTACCTCATCGCCTGGTCCGGCCACGCGGGCGGGGCGTCGATCACCACGGGAAAGCTTTTCAGCACCGCAAAGGTGCTGGTGTTTTTCTGCCTTGGCGCGTATCTGCACATCCTGCTGCACGAGGCGGGGCACCTGCTGGCGGGCCTGTTGACGGGCTATCGCTTCGTTTCCTTCCGTATCGCGAGCTTTACCCTCGTGCGCAGGGGCCGGGGGTTCGCCATGCGCCGCTTTTCCATTCCGGGCACGGCGGGGCAGTGCCTGATGATGCCGGGAAATCGCGCAGGCGACCCGCCCTATGTCCTCTACAACCTGGGCGGCGTGCTGATGAATCTGCTGCTTTCCCTCGCGGCATGCTTTCTCCCCGGCGATTTTTTTCGCATGTTCAGCGCGGCGGGGTGGATTCTGGGCCTCTTTAACGGCATTCCGCTCAAGATCGGCGGCATTCCAAACGACGGCTACAACCTGTACGTCATGATGAAAAATCCGGCGGCGCGAAGGGCGTTCGCGGCGCAGCTATCCATCAACGGCCTGATGAGCGAAGGGAAGCGCCCGCGCGAGCTGCCCGAGGAGCTCTTTGCGCTTGAGCCGGCGGCGCGGGACCTTTTCAGCGTGACGCTGCGGCAGATGCGCTATGCGCGCGCGCTCGACGAAGGGAACCCGAGGCAGGCGCGGGAGGAGCTCGACGCCATGCAGCGGCACAGGGAGGCTCTCCCCGCCTTTTATCAGATGGAGCTGGACTGCGAACGCGCGTACCTGATGATGCTCTTTGAGGAAAGCTGCGAGGCGGTGGACCTCGTCTACGGACGCGAGGCGCGCGCTTTTGCTCAAAAGGCGCAGTTCATGCTTTCGCACCTGCGCGTGGAAATCGCCTATGCGCTGCAGTGCGAGGGAGACGTCGCGCGCGCAAGGGAGCTGTACCGCCGGGCCGAAAAATGTGCGGCGCTTTACCCGGTCGCGGGGGAGGCCGCCCTTGAGATGGACCTGATGCGCGCGTGGATGCGGCGCGTCGAATAGGGGCGGACTTTGCCGCGCTTACAGAAAGAAAAGCCCGGGCGATGCCCGGACGTGGATGAATCACTCTTCGCTTTCAAGGCGCTGCCTGCATACGGGCAGCGCTTTTTGCGCCTCCTCGGTGAGCTCCGGGTAGTGCGGGTCGATCTCCCGAAGCGTCTTTAAAATCGCCTCGGACACGAGATAGCGCGTGTACCACTTCTGGTCGGCGGGCAGCACGTACCACGGACATTCGCGCGTGGCGGTGAAGTTGACCGCGTCCTCGTAGGCGGCGCTGAACTCCTCCCACATCTCTCGGTCGTCCAGATCGCCGGGGCTGAACTTCCAGTTCTTATCCCGATCGTCGATGCGCTCCAGAAAGCGCTCCTTCTGCACCTGCGGCGAGACGTTTAAAAAGAGCTTGAGCACGCGCGTGCCGGTGTCGTACAGGTATTGCTCGAAGTGGCGGATGTGGCGGTAGCGCTTATCAAAGAAGGTTGCGTCGTCCAGGCAGCGCTCCGCGAGGTTGTAGTGCTTGTAGAGCCCGTGCACCTTGACCACCAGCACGTCCTCGTAGTACGAGCGGTTGAAGATGGCGATCTTTCCGCGCTCCGGCAGGGCGGATACCGCGCGCCAGAGAAAATCGTGTGAGAGCTCCTCAAAGGAGGGCTGCTTAAAGCTCTTGACGATCACGCCCTGCGGGTTAATGCCGCTCATGACGTGGCGGATGGTGCTGTCCTTCCCGGCGGCGTCTCGCGCCTGCAGAATGATCAGCAGCCCTTCCTTTCCGTCCGCGTAGAGCATATCCTGAAGGGCGCTGATTTTCCTGAGGTTCCTTTGCGTCTTCTCGATCGCTTCGGCTTTACCCATGCCGTCATTTTGGCTGTCGGTCGGAAGCTCCCGAAGACAGAGCTTGCGCTCGCCGTCGTAGCGGTAACGTTTCAGGCCCAAGAAAACCCCTCCTCCTCAAGCGCTTACAGGCTTGCCTCCAGCCGCACGGCGCGGCCGATGAAGTTCACGTCGGCAGCGTCCAGCGTGTCGGCGCTGTATTCCCGCCCGTAGCTTTGCAGCAGCACGCGCGTGGCGTCCAGCTTCTTCACCTTGCGAAGCGCGCGGTGGTTTTGATACTCGACCAGCATGATCGCCTCGTCGATCGGGCTTTGCGCGGGCACGATCAGCACGAGGTCGCCCGCGAGCACGCGAAAGCCGCGCATCGAGTCGTCCGGGGAAAGAAAGTAAAGCACCTTTTCCGGGTTTCCGCCCTCGATACGGCCGTTTTGAATCGGCAGCAGCCTGCGGTCTACGCTTTGCCAGGCGGCGTTCATGACCGGCACGGCCTTGAGCACGCCGGTGAGGGCGTCGAGCCAGATGCCGCTCGCGGCCGCGGACGATTCCTCCTGCGTGGAGGCGACCTTGACGGCCGCGGGCGCCGGAGCGGGGCGCGCGGGAGCAGGCGCTTTTTCCTGAGCCTTCAGCATTTCAAGGTCCACGGTCGCGGCGATTTCGTCCAGCGAGAAATCAGCCTCCGTCTGCTCGCGTAGGCCGATGGTGCGCAGGATGCGGCGCGCCTGATCGTCCTGAATGATGCGCTTGCCGCTTTCCACTTCGAGCAGATATTTTTCCGAAATGCCGCACTTGCGCGCGACCTGCTTCGGGGTCATCTTTTGTCTGGTGCGTTCGAGCAGGATGAGATCTCCCAAGCGGCTCATGACGGTTTCCTCCTCCTATAAAACAAATGTCGACGGTAATTAGTATAGCACAGCCGCGGACAAAGGCAAGCGCGGGCGGGAAAAATCGTATTTTTATCGGCATTTGCGCATACGGTCCAGGGAAATGCCGGGCAGGGCGGCCTTTTTTACGCGCGCGACAAAAATCGCGCGTATCCCGGAAAATCCCCTATTCATTCGGAAAAAAACATGATATAATTAATTGGATAATGCTAAGCCTTGTGCTGCGACTATCTTTAGATAGGAGGAATCAATTCAATGCAATACTCCAAGGAAGTTGAAGAAATGGTCTGTATCGCCAAGGGCCCGAACCACGGCCCGGCGCCCATTCCCGAAGAGGGCAAGTGGGTGCAGGCGAAGGAGATCAAGGACATTTCCGGCCTTACGCACGGTATCGGCTGGTGCGCTCCCCAGCAGGGCGCGTGCAAGCTGACGCTGAACGTGAAGCAGGGCGTCATCGAAGAGGCGCTGGTGGAGACCATCGGCTGCTCGGGCATGACGCACTCCGCCGCGATGGCCAGCGAAATCCTGCCCGGCAAGACGATCCTGGAGGCGATGAATACCGACCTGGTGTGCGACGCCATCAATACCGCCATGCGCGAGCTGTTCCTGCAGATCGTCTACGGCCGCACCCAGTCCGCCTTCTCCGACGACGGCCTGGTCATCGGCGCGGGCCTGGAGGACCTGGGCAAGGGCCTGCGTTCGCAGGTGGGCACCATGTACGGCACCAAGCTTAAGGGTACCCGCTATCTGGAGATGGCCGAGGGCTACGTGCTCAAGCTCGCCATCGACAAGGACGATCAGGTCTGCGGCTATCAGTTCCTGTCCCTGGGCAAGATGATGGACGCCATCAAGAAGGGCATGTCCCCCAACGAGGCCTACGAAAAGAACATCGGCACCTACGGCCGGTTCAAGGCTGAAGACGGCGCGGTCAAGTGGATCGACCCGCGCAAGCAGTAATAGGAGGTGTGCAGGAAATGGCTCTGTTTGAAGGATATGAACGTCGCATGCCCCAGCTCCAGCCTGTCCTCGAGAAGTACGGCTTCAAGGATTTTGAAGAGCTGAAGGCTTTCAACAACGCCAAGGGCGTGGACGCCTATAAAATCGTGGAGGGCATTCAGCCCATCGCCTTTGAAAACGCCAAGTGGGCCTACGAGTTGGGCGCGGCCATCGCGCTGAAGAAGGGCGTCAAGACCGCCGCCGAGGCCGCCAAGTGCATCGGCGAAGGCCTGCAGGCTTTCTGCATCCCCGGCTCCGTCGCCGACCAGCGCCAGGTGGGCCTGGGCCACGGCAACCTGGGCGCCATGCTGCTCGACGAGAAGACCGAGTGCTTCGCGTTCCTCGCGGGCCACGAGTCCTTCGCCGCGGCGGAGGGCGCCATCGGCATCGCCCGCAACGCGAACAAGGTGCGCAAGAACCCGCTGCGCGTCATCCTGAACGGCCTGGGCAAGGACGCCGCGATGATCATCTCGCGCATCAACGGCTTTACCTATGTGCAGACCAAGTACGATTACCTCTCCGCCGACGTGAAGGAAGACCACGCGCTCAGCGTCGTGAGCGAGACGGCCTACTCCAGCGGCGAGCGCGCCAAGGTCCGCTGCTACGGCGCGGACGACGTGCGCGAGGGCGTGGCCGTCATGTGGCACGAGGGCGTGGACGTTTCCATCACCGGCAACTCCACCAACCCCACCCGCTTCCAGCACCCGGTCGCCGGCACCTACAAGAAGGAATGCTGGGAAGCCGGCAAGCAGTACTTCTCCGTGGCCTCCGGCGGCGGCACGGGCCGCACGCTGCACCCGGACAACATGGCCGCCGGCCCCGCCTCTTACGGCATGACCGACACCATGGGCCGCATGCATTCCGATGCGCAGTTCGCGGGCAGTTCGTCCGTTCCGGCGCACGTGGAAATGATGGGCCTGATCGGCATGGGCAACAACCCCATGGTCGGAGCGACCGTGGCCGTGGCCGTGGCGGTCGAGGAAGCATCCAAGTAATTCAGTTTGTTTGCAGAGCTCTCCGGGCGACCGGGGAGCTCTTTTCGTATTTAACTGTCGCCGAGACCGCTGTCACAGGCGACCGGCGCGCGCATACGCTGACAGGGGGAGGGGATGACGAGTGGCGACGGTCTATGACCGCGAAAAGGCGGTCGCGTATGCGAAGCGTTGGGCGTTCGCGCGCAATCCCGATTATCTCGACTTTCAGGGGCTGGGCGGGGATTGCAGCAACTTTGTCTCTCAATGTCTGTACGCGGGGTGCGGCGTCATGAACTATACGCCGACCTACGGGTGGTACTACATAGACAGCAACCGGCGCACCGCGTCGTGGACGGGCGTTTCTTACCTGCACAGCTTTCTCGTGAGCAATCGGGGCGTCGGGCCGTTCGCCCAGGAGGTGGAGAATGCGGCGGTCGAGATCGGCGACGTGGTGCAGCTCGGGTTCAGGGGAACGCCCTATACGCATACCGCCCTCATCGTCGGGGTGGAGGCGGGGGAAATCTACGTCGCGGCGCACACGCTGGACGCTTGGTGGCGGCCGCTTTCCAACTACCGCCAGCAAAACAGGCGATTTCTGCACATCGAAGCCCGTAAGTGAGCGCGCATCCATGCCGTCTGGCACGCCTTTCAGCGCGAAACGAAGTTCCGCTTTTTGCACGCGTGTGTTAGAATAAAGCGTAGATCAAAAAGGCGATGGAGAGAAGCGCATGAAGACGGACCGGCTTTTGGGCATTGCGATGGCAATTTTACGGGAGGGAAAGACGACCGCGCCGCAGCTCGCGCAAAGATTTGAGGTATCGCGCCGCACGATCGGCCGCGACGTGGAAGCGCTGTGCCGCGCGGGCATCCCGATCGTGACGGAGCAGGGCAACGGCGGCGGCATCTCCATCGCGGAGGGCTATCGGGTCGACGCGGCGCTGCTGACGCGCGAGGAGCTGGAGGCGATCCTCGCGGGCGTGCGGGGCCTCGACAGCGTGTCCTCTGCGCCGCGCGCGGACGCCCTGCGGGACAAGCTGCAGGGGAGGGGCCGGATCGCTGCGACGGACGGCGTGCTGATCGACCTCGCGTCGCACTACCGGGATTCGCTCACGGAAAAGATCGGCTGCATCCGGCGGGCGATTCGCGAAAAGCGGCTGATCCGCTTTACCTATTACGCCGAAAAAGGCGAAAGCGAACGCCTCGTGGAGCCGTATTTTTTGCTCTTTCAGTGGACGGACTGGTACGTGTACGGCTATTGCAGGCAGCGCGAGGGCTTTCGCCTCTTCAAGCTTACGCGCCTTTGGCATTGCGAGCTGCTGGACGAGCCGTTTTCGCCGCGCGATGTGCGCGCGGAGGACGTCGACCCCGATCGATACTTTACCGATTCTATTCAGTTTTCGGGCCTGTTCGAGGAGCGCGTGCGCTATCGCCTGATCGAAGAGTACGGCCCGCAGAGCTTTACCCGCGCGGCGGACGGGAGGCTGCTCCTGTCCGTAGGGTTTGCCAGCGACACGGAAATGCTTAGATGGGCCCTGAGCTTTGGCGACGCGCTGGAGGTACTGCATCCCTCCAGCCTTCGCGAGGAGATCGCGCGGCAGGCGCGCAGCCTCTGCGCGCGGGAAAAGGGCGAGAACGCGCCATAGTACACGTAGACGGCCGGGCGTCTCAGACTGATGACAAACCCATCGAAGACAGATAAACCCAAAGCCGTCTGCAAGACTGCAATCGTATCGCCCGGCTTTGCCGGGCGGGCGGGGCTTTTTCCGCAGCAAAACGCAGTTTTGCGAAGTGAAAAAATCACCCGTAAACTCGACAAAGGGGCGTACGCCCCTTTGTCGACGCGCTAAGACGGCCGGGCGTCGTGAGACGACCGACCGTCTTTTTCGTCCTATGAGAGGCGTTTTCGCTTTAGGTACGCTCGAACGCGATGCCCTCGCGCCGCAGGGCGCGAACGCCAAATGCCCTTTCGACCGCGGGCAGCAGCGCGCCGTCTTCAGGTTCGCCGCAGAAGAGCAGCCGTCCGCCGTGCAGCAGCGCCGCCCGGTCGCAGAGGGAAAGCGCCTGCCCGATGTCGTGCAGCACGACGACGACGCAGCGCCCTTCGTCCCGCAGGGCGCGCAGGATCTGCATGAGCTCAAGCTGGTGCGCGATGTCCAGAAAGGTCGTGGGCTCGTCGAGCAGCAGGTTCTGGGCGTCCTGCGCGACGAGCATGGCGAGGTAAGCCTTTTGCCGTTCCCCACCGGAGAGCGTGCGCAAATCGCGCTGCGCGTAGCCTTCAAGGCCGGTGAGCTTAAGCGCCCGCTCGATGGCCTCATCGTCCGCCTTCGTGCGCACGCGCGAGAAACCGAGGTACGGGAAGCGTCCGTGCGCGACGAGCGAGGCGACGCTGATGGCGGGCACCGCGCGGGACTGGGGCAAGAACGCGAGCGTGCGCGCCAGGGCCTTGGGCGCATAAGAGGCGGCGGGGCGGCCGTCGATCAAGACCTCGCCCTGGGCGGGGAGCAGGCGGGCCATCAGGCGCAGCAGCGTGGATTTGCCGCTGCCGTTGGGGCCGATCAGCGCCGTGATCGCGTTGTCGGGCGCGAAGAGAGCGATGTCCCGCAGCACGGGCGCGCTGTCATAGGCAAAGGAGACGCCGCGAAGATCAATCATGCACGCGCCCCCTCTTTTGACGAAGCAGCAACAGCAGAAAGAACGGCCCGCCGATGAAGGACATGAGGATGCCCACCGGCAGCTCGAAGGGCTGAAAGAGCGTGCGCCCCAGCGTGTCGCACACGAGCACGAACAGCGCCCCGCAGACGATGGAAAGCGGCATGAGCGCGCGGTGTTCTCCGCCGGTGAATCGGCGCACCGCGTGCGGCACGATGAGCCCCACGAAACCGAGCAGCCCGGAAAAGCTGACGGCGGCCCCGGCGAGCACGGAGGAGAGCGCGAGCAGGACAAAGCGGGTGCGCCGCACGCGCATGCCGAGGCTTGCGGCGATCTCGTCCCCGAGCTGCAGCACGTCCAGCTCGCCGCCCGCGAGGAGCGCGAGCAGCAGCGCGGGCAGCAGGTACAGCGCCGCGCCGCCCAGCCGCGCGGCGGTGACGCCGGAAAAGCCGCCGATCATGAAGCCGCTCATGCCCAGCGTCGATTCGGGAAAGAGGGTCGTCATGAGGTCGATCCCCGCGGAGAGGATGCTGGAAAGCGCCACGCCCGAAAGGACGATGGTCATGCGCGAGGCGCCCGTGCGGTCCGCGAGCACGAAGATGAACAGCGAAGCGCAGAGCGCGCCGAGAAACGCGGCGGCGGGCAGCAGGCGCAGCGCGGTGGGAAACAGGCAGGAGAGAACCAGCGTCGCGAAGCCCGCGCCCGCGTTTACGCCGATGACGTTCGGCCCGGCAAGCGGGTTGCCCAGCACGGCCTGAATCAGCACGCCGCTGGCGGAGAGCGCCGCCCCGGACAGCAGAGCGCAGAGCGTCCGCGGCAGGCGCACGTACAAAAGGATGCGGGCTGCGGGGGTGGCAAGGTTGCCGTGCAGCACGTCTAAGAGCGAATCCTTCAGGCTCGTGCCGCTCGCGCCCAGGCTGAGGCTCGCAAGGGTCAGCAGGGCGAGCAGCGGCAGGAGGAACAGGAGCGCTTTAGAAGCACTGCGGGTAGAGGATTTTCGCGAGGTACGCATAGCTTTCCCCCCAACGCGCGTTTGGCTTATAATGAAAGAGTTCCTTGGGCAGGAGGACGAGGCGGTCCTGCCTTACGGCGGTGAGCCCCTGCCAGGCGGGATCGTTATAGAAGCGCTCGTCCAGAAGGTCCAGTGCGGCCTCCTGATCGGCGCCCATGACGGTGACGAAGATAAAATCCGGGTCCTCGCTGACGATGGCTTCCAGGCTTAAATCCTCGAGCAGGGAGTCGTGCCTGGCGACGATGTTGTCGCAGCCCAGTTCCTCCAGGATCACGCCGGCGAGGTTGTCGGCGCCCTTGGCCTTAACGCCGCTGGAATAAGCGCGCAGGAGCAGCACGCGCGGTGCGGGCTGCCCCGCCACCGCCTCCTGTACCGCGCGGATTTCCTCTGCGACCGCCTCGCCGTTTTGCCGGTAAAGGTCCTCCCGTCCTGTCAGGCCGCAAAGCGCGCGCAGCATCGACAGGTAATCCGAGAACGCGTCCACGCGAAACGAGGCGCAGGGAATGCCCATCTGCGTGAGCAGCTCGGCGGCCGGGGCATGGGACGCGATGTCGGCGGAGAGGAGGACGAAGTCCGGGTCGAGGGCGAGAACAGCCTCCAAATTGGGCTCCTTCACCGTGCCGACGATCTGAACGTCTGCGCCAAGCTCTAGGCCGCGTTCGGAGACGGCGTCCTGCGTGGCGCCGACGAGTTCCCCGCCCGCGAGTATCCACGTCTCGGCAAACGAGCCGTAGAGCGAGACGACGCGCTGCGGCGTCTTATCGAAGGACAAGGTGCGTCCCTGTGCATCCTCGAAGGAAGCTTCGGCAAGAGAAAACGCGGGGCAGAGCGCGAGCATTACCAGCAGGGCGTATAAGCATTTGCGCATGTAGGATCTCCTTTTAAGATCAGATTTGAAGAACGCCAATGTTCTTCATTATACAGCTTGACGTTCAGGGTGTAAAATAATAAAATAGAGTACGATAAATAGGAAAAAGCCTATGGAAAGAGGGCGCGGTATGACGCTTCGACATTTGCGGGTCTTTCTTGCGGTCGTGGACAGCGGCAGCATGAGCGCGGCGGCGCGGGCCTTGTACATCGCCCAGCCCTCCGTCAGCGGCGCGATTGCGGAGCTGGAAGCGCATTACGACGCCCTTTTGTTCGACCGCATCGGCAGACGGTTGGTCATCACCCCGGCGGGCGAACGCCTTGCGGGGTACGCGCGCAGGCTGCTCGCGCTTTCGGACGACATGGAAACCACGATGCGCAACGGCGTGGATAGCCTGCGCGTGTCGCTGGGCGCGACCATGACCGTGGGCGCCTGCGTCATGAGCGCGCTGGTGCGCCAGCTTCAGGCGCGGTGTCCGGCGGTGCAGTGTCAGGTGCGCGTGGAAAACTCCTCCGTGATCGAGGAGCGGATGCTGCAAAGCGAGCTGGACATGGCCTTGGTGGAGGGGACCATCAAGCACGCGGAGATCGTGTCGCGCCCCGTGATCCGCGACCGGCTGGCCCTGGTGGACGCGGCGGGCGGCGTGCTGCAAGGCCGGGAAAGCATCCGCCTTTGTGAATTGGAAGGGCTGCCGTTCGTGCTTCGAGAGCGGGGCAGCGGCACGCGCGAGCTGTTCGAGCAGGCGCTCGTCGCCCGGGGCGTCGCCATACAGGAGCGATGGACGTGCGTAAGTGCGCAGTCCATCGTATCGGCTGTGAGCGCGGGGCTGGGGCTGACGGTCATCTCGCGCCGCCTCGTAGAGGAAGAATTGCGCAGGGGAACGCTGCGCGAAATCGCCGTGGAGGACGCGGCGTTCGAGCGCAGCTTCAGCCTGTGCTGTCACAAGGATAAGTTTTTGTCGCCGCCGCTGCGCGAATTTTCGCGGCTTTGCGAGGAATGGGGCGAAAAAGAGCGTTGACAAGGCGGGCGCTTCGCTTTACCATGGAGAAAACGGCGCTTATCAAGACGGGCGCGCACGAAAGGAACAGGCACATGACGGGTAAGACGATCGAGGTCACCTATGACGATAAAACCCTTTTGATCTGCAATCAGCGCTGCCGGGAATGGACGCATCCCTACGCGTACGAGGGCGACGGGGAGGACCTGCACGATGCGGGCTGCGGCATCTTTTCGCTCGCGCACGCGGTGGAATGGATGACGGGCAGACGCGTGCAGATCGAGTGGCTGGCAGACTTTTCCGTACAGAACGGGGGCCGGGGGGACGACGGCACCGACCGCCCGGCGCTGCTGGCGGCGGCGAAGGAACGGGGCCTCGCGGCGCAGCTCGGCTTTGATTACCGCATGGACGGGCACCTGAACGATCACGAGGCGCTCTGGGCGCACGTAAGCGGCGGGCGGGGCGTCGCTCTCTCCAACATCCGCGCGGGGCACATCGTGCTGCTTTGCAAAGCGCGCGAGCGGTCGGGGGAGCGGCAGATGCTGGTGATAGACTCCTTCTGCGAAAGCGCGGATGCGCGCGTGAAGGAGCAGGTGCGCGAGACGATCCCCGGCAGCGAAATCACGTTTGAGGTGAAAAACAGGGCGGGTCTTCCCGTCGGCACGGCGACGCAGTACGCGATGTACTGGGTGCCGCTCGAGATGGCGGTGGACTTCGATCTGCTGCACTACGTAAAGGACGAGGTTGGACGATGAGAAAGGATAAGCGGCTGCTTTCGGAAATCGCGGTGCTGGGCATCAAGGCGGCGCTTTACGTGCTGCTGTGCGCCGTGTTTTTCGTGCTGATGTCGATTAACAACCCGCAGATTCTGTGCATCTCCCGAACGGCGGCGGTGTCGCTGCTCACGTTCTTCATGTTCGGCGTGGTGATGGTGTCGGTCTACGGCGGGTTTGCGGTCGGCAGGCAAAAGAGCCGGCCGATCGCCATTTCCCTGTCGCTTGCGGTCATGCTGACGGACGTGGTGACGTACCTGCAGCTTCAGATCATGAACGTCAACGAGGCGAACAACGATCACCTGATCCTCTTCGGCCCGGACATCTGGCTGCTGTGTGTCGCGGCTGCGGTGCAGGTCGTGCTGATCACCCTGTTCGTGCGCGCGGCGAACCGCCTCTTCTTCCGCTTTCACGCGCCGCAGCGCTGCCTGCTCGTCACATCGGGCGAGGGCGACGCGGACGCCATCGTGCGCAAGATCGAGCGCCTGCCGCTGCAGTACGCGGTGCAGCGGGTCTGCGGCTACCGCGACGCGGGGCTGCTTGGCGCGATGGACGCGTGCGACACGGTGTTCTTCTGCGGCGTGCCCGCGGGCGAGCGCATGCACCTGATGGAGCGCTGCTATGCGCTGGGCAAGAACATCTACATCCATATGGACGTGGCGGACGTCATCACCCACAGCGCGGAGCATATCGTGCTCGACGACCTGCCCTTTTTGGAAATGGAGAACGGCGCGCTTTCCATCGAGCAGCGCTTCCTCAAGCGGGCGATGGATATCGCCGTGTCGCTGGTCGCGCTGATCGTACTGAGCCCCCTGATGCTCGCCTGCGCGGTAGCGATCAAGTGCTGCGACCGGGGGCCCGTCATCTACCGCCAGCGGCGCGCGACGCGGGGCGGGCGCGTGTTTGAAATCTATAAATTCCGCACGATGCGGGTCTGCACGGGCGAGGGGAAGCAGCACTCCGCGACGCGGGACGACGAGCGCATCACGCCCGTGGGCCGCGTTTTAAGAAGGTGCCGGGTGGACGAGATGCCGCAGCTTTTCAACATCCTGAGGGGCGACATGAGCCTCGTGGGGCCGCGGCCGGAAATGCTGGAAAACGTGACGCAGTACACCCGGGACGTGCCGGAGTTTTCCTATCGCCTGAAGGTCAAGGCGGGACTCACCGGCTTTGCGCAGATCGAGGGCAAGTACAACACGTCGCCCAAGGACAAGATGATCATGGATCTGCTGTACATCGAGCGCTACAGCGTCTGGCTGGACGTGAAGCTGATGCTGCGCACGCTGACGGTCTTCTTCAAGGCGGACAGCACGGAGGCTTTCGAGGACGCGCGCCGGGCGGAGGCGCAGGCATCCCCCGAAGCCGAAAGGCGCGAAGGCGAGAGTTAAACAGGCCGTAAACCGCACGGGCATAAAAAAGGGCGCGGGGCCGCAAGGACGGCTTCGCGCCCCATTAACTTGAAAGCGCTTGAGCTCCTCCGACGCTTCGATCCGGGTAAATTGTGGCGTTTTGCGCATACTAGGCCAAGGCCGAACGACCATCAAAGAAGGAGCGATGCATGATGAAACGCAGATTGCCCCGCGTCATCCGCACGTGGCAGCGCAAGGGCCGCGAGGAGCGGGAGGAAAGCGAGGAAGCCCCGATCCCTTCGGACGTGCAGGGCAGCTACACCGGCACGCCGCTGGAGGAGGGAGACGACCGCCCCGTTCAGGACGCGGACGACCTGTAGACGTGCGCGGGAGGGACCTTTCGTCGGACCTGGGGAGGCCGCGCCGCCTCCCCAATCGGTCCCGATCAGAGCATGGCGATTTTAAAGAGACAGGCGGCGCATTTATGAAGTCCCTGAAAAATGCATTTGACCGCCGGCGCTTTGTAAGCATCTTAGCGGTGCAATTCGACAAAAAATTCAGGAACGGCCCAAAAGGATATAGCTTTCCCGGATCGGTTGTGTTATAATAACGCAGATCAAAACGAAGGACGCCTTTAAATCGGTCCCGTGAGGCTGGTAAGGTTGCGCCGGTAATTTGTGCTGCAATGGCCTTGCCCTGCCCGTCAGGACAAGGCTTTTTTCTGTAAAAAAGGGAGGAAGCGCCATGGCGGAATTTCGAGAAAAGGCATACATCATGGACGATGCGGCCGTAGACCGCGCGCTCACGCGCATCGCGCATGAAATTATCGAGAAGAACCGGGGCGTTGAGGACGTTTGCCTGGTCGGCATTCAGCGTCGCGGCGTGCCGCTGGCGAGAACGCTGGCCGACGTCATCGAGCGATTCGAGGGCGTGCGGGTGCCTGTCGGGGTGCTGGACATCACGCTGTATCGCGACGACCTTTCGCTGCTCAGCGAGCATCCGGTGCTCAACGGCACGGACGTGCCCTTCGTCATTCAGGACAAGACGCTCGTCATGGTGGACGACGTGCTCTACACCGGGCGCACCGCGCGCGCGGCGATGGACGCGCTGTGCGACATGGGACGTCCGCGGCGCATTCAGTTCGCGGTGCTGATCGACAGGGGACATCGCGAGCTGCCCATCCGCGCGGACTACGTGGGCAAGAGCCTGCCGACCTCGCAGAGCGAAATGGTCAGCGTGCGGCTGCCGCAGATCGACGGGGCGAAGGGCGTCGTCCTGATGGAGCGCGCCTGATGGGGCGATTCGTTGATTTCCGGCTTCGGCCGGTGTCATACAACTGAGGAAATAGGGGGAGTTTCTACCATGGCTAAGACGACGGCGGTCAAAAAGGATTCGACCGGAAAGCTGCTCATCCTGGGCATTCAGCACGTGTTCGCGATGTTCGGCGCGACGGTGCTGGTGCCCGCGCTGACGGGCCTCAGCCCCTCCACCGCGCTGCTGTGCGCGGGCTTGGGCACGCTGCTGTTCCACTTCATCACCGGCCGCAAGGTGCCGGTCTACCTCGGCTCCAGCTTCGCCTTCATCGCGGCGATTACCGCGGTCGCCACCAAGTATTCCGGCGGCGCGGCCGTCGGCAGCGCGGAGTACATCGCCAACGGTCTGCCCTACGCGACGGGCGGCGTGATGGTCGCGGGCTTCCTGTACGTCGTGCTGGCGCTGCTGGTGCGCATCTTCGGCGCGGAGAAGATCCGTTCGTTCTTCCCGCCGGTCGTCACGGGCCCGATGGTCATCATCATCGGCATGATGCTCGCGCCCACCGCGGTCACCAACATCACCACGCAGATCGGCAGCGTCTCCACCGGCTGGAACTGGCTGATCGCCATCGTCACCATTGCCACGATCATCGGCGTGACGCTGTGGGCCAAGGGCTTCTTCAAGCTCGTGCCGATCCTCTTCGGCATCATCGTGGGCTACGCTTTCTCCTCCATCCTGACGGCCTTCGGCATCCCGGTCGTGGATTTCGGGCCCGTGAGCAAGGCTTCCTTCGTTCAGGTGCCGCTGCTCTTCCTGCCCAAGTTCGGCTGGGAGGCGATCGTGATGATCGCGCCCATCGCCATCGTCACCTTCGTGGAGCACATCGGCGACATCACGGCCAACGGCGCGGTCGTCGGCAAGGACTTCATGAAGGACCCGGGCCTGGACCGCACGCTGCTGGGCGACGGCCTGGCGACCATGCTGGCCGGCCTCATCGGCGGTCCCACCAACACCACCTACGGCGAAAACACGGGCGTGCTGGCGGCGACCAAGAACTACAACCCCGTGACGCTTGAAATCGCGGCCTGCTTCGCCATCGTGCTGGCTTTCCTGGGCAAGCTGGGCGCCATTTTGCAGACCCTGCCGGGCCCGGTAATGGGCGCGGTGTCGGTCGTGCTCTTCGGCATGATCGCGGCGGTCGGCCTGCGCACGCTGGTCGAAAACCAGGTGGACTTCAAGGCCTCCCGCAACCTGCTCATCGTCGCGGTGATGCTGGTGTTCGGCCTGGGCGGCGCGAGCGTCACCTTCGGACCGGTTACGTTCAGCGGCACCGCGCTGGCGGCCGTGCTGGGCATCGTGCTCAACAAGGTGCTGCCCAACCCCATCGACAAGTGATCCCCTTTGGGCGGCGGAGCAATCCGCCGCCTGCTTTGGAACATGGGCGGGGCGCGGTGCCTGCCGCGGCGCGCCCTTCAAGAACAGATAAAGCGAGCTTCCTAACACAGAACGATAACGGGAAGGTGAGAACGTGACCTTAAACCGCAAGGATTTGCTGGGCCTGCGCGGCGTGAGCGCGCAGGAGATCGAAAGCATCCTCACGACCGCCGACGCCATGAAGCAGGTGCTGCTCTCCAACAACAAGAAGACCCCGCACCTGCAGGGCAAGTCGATCGTGACCCTCTTTTATGAAAACAGCACGCGCACGCGCATGTCCTTTGAGCTGGCGAGCAAGTACATGTCCTCGGCCTCGGCCAACATCGCGGCTTCGGCCTCCAGCGTGCAAAAGGGCGAGACGCTCATCGACACGGGCGTGACGCTCGACCAGATGGGCACGGACGTCATCATCATCCGCCAC
>JAEXCG010000157.1 GCA_023402355.1 Bacillota bacterium
CTCGCGGTCAGAAGCGGGGACAGGGAATTGCTGCGGCGCAGAAAATCGATCATGACGCCGGGCGAAATGGAAAAGGTGACGATCGACGTGACCGATCTGACGGACGACGTCCACCTGTCGATCGTGACGGAGGGGTAAGCGATGACGAAGGAAATGATCTGCATTTCGTGCCCGATGGGCTGCCGGCTTCTGGTGACGCAGGCCGCGGACGGTCAGGTGACGGTCGAGGGAAATACCTGCAAGCGCGGTGAAACCTACGGCCGTCAGGAGATGACCTGCCCGATGCGCGTGGTCACGTCGCTCGTCCGTCTGGAGGGCGGCGCGCGGCCGGTTTGCTCGTGCAAGACGCATAAGCCTGTTCCCAAGGCGAAAATTCCGCAGGTGCTGGAGGCGATCGCGGCCGTGCGCGCGAAGGCGCCGCTTCACCGCGGGGACGTGCTCATCGAAGACGTCTGCGGCACGGGCGCAAACGTCGTGGCGACCTCGGATATCACGGCCCGGTAAGGACAAGCTAAGAGGACGGACGCGGGAGCGCCCGCCCTTTCTTCATCCTGAGGCAAAATGACGAAAGGAACGCAAAACCGGCGCATTTTCCGGCAGGAAAATGCGAAGAAGTACAGAAATAATATAAGAATCGCACAAAAAGGGGGAAGCAAGATGACGGAAAGGATTCGCCTTCAAATAAACGGCCGGGCGGTCGACTGCGAGGTCGGCATGAGCATGCAGGAAATCATCCATGCGCATCTGCCGCAGGCGGAGGAAAAGACGATCGCCGTGCGCGTGGGCGGCACGGTCAAGGGCCTGCGCTGGCAGCCGCAGAAGGACTGCGACTGCGTGCTCGTCAATTACGAAGACGAAGAGGGACGCCGTGTCTACGAGCGCTCCGCGCGCTTCATCTTCCTCATGGCCGTCAGGGACGTGATGCCGGGCGCGCACGTGCGGATCGAAAACAGCGCAGGCTACGGCGTATACGCGGTGGTCACGGGAGATACCGCGCTGTCCGGCCTTCGCGTGCGCCGCATCGAGCAGCGCATGCGCGAAATCGTCGACGCGGACCTGCCGTTTGTGCGCACGCGCGTCTCGCGCGAGGAGGCGATGGCTTACTTTGAAAAGGACGGACAGAAGGACAAGGTGCGCCTGCTGGCCTATCGCCCCTACACTTACTTCGACCTGTACGTCTGCGGCGACATAAAGGAATATTTTTACGGGGAAATGCTCCCCTCCACGGGCTATGTTCGCCATTTTTCCCTGCAATTCTATCTGCCCGGCGTCGTCATTCAGCTCCCCGCGCCTACGCAGCCGACCCGCACCGCGCCTTTTGTGGAGCGGCCCAAGCTGCAGCGCGCGTTCGCCGAGGCCGCTCAATGGGGCAAAATCCTCTCCTGCAGCAACGCTGCGGACCTGAACGACCTGATCGAAAACGGCAAAATCCGTGAGTTTATCCGGGTGAACGAGGCGCTGCAGGAAAAATGCATCGCCGACGCGGCCGACCGGATCGCGGAAAAGGGCGCGCGGCTCGTGCTGATCGCCGGGCCCTCCTCGTCGGGCAAGACGACGTTTGCGCGGCGGCTGATGATACAGCTTCGCCTGAGCGGCCTGCATCCCGTCTCCATTTCGCTGGATAACTACTATCTGGACCGGGATAAGGTGCCGCTGGACGAGGCGGGGAAGCCCGACCTGGAATGCTTGGAATCGCTGGACGTGCCGCTCTTCAACGACCATCTCGTGCGGCTGCTGCAGGGGGAAGAGGTGGAGATTCCGGAATTTTCGTTCAAATCCAAGCAGCGCAAACCCGTAGGAAACCTGCTTTGCGTGCGGGAGGATCAGCCCATCATCGTGGAGGGCATTCACGGCCTGAACAGGCAGCTCACGCAGGACGTGCCCAGCGAGCTCAAGTATAAGATTTACATCAGCGCGCTCACCCAGCTCAACCTGGACGACCACAACCGCATTCGCACCACGGACGTCCGGCTGCTGCGCCGGCTGGTGCGCGACTATCAGTTCCGCCACTCGCCCGTGGAGCGCACGATGGACATGTGGGATTCCGTGCGCGCAGGGGAAGAAAAGCACATCTTCCCGTTTCAGGAAGAGGCGGATCTGATGTTCAATTCTTCGCTTTACTACGAGCTGGCCATCCTCAAAAAATACGCGTACCCGCTGCTCGAGGCCGTTTCGGAGGACAGCCGCTGGTATACGCGCGTGGTGCGCATGATAAAATTCCTGAATTACTTCAAGACGGCGGATGTCGAGGACGAAATTCCGCCTACTTCGATTCTGCGCGAGTTCATCGGCGGGTGCACCTTTTACATGGAATGACGCGCAATAACAAAAAAAGCTACCTGCGTTTTTCGCTTTTCCGGTTTGCTTTTCGCCCACCTGCGCACAATACCGTTGAGGAGGCGAATGAGCTTTGAAAAAGACAATCCTGGTACTCTTGAGCGCCTTGTTGGTTGTATCCCTGGCTGGCTGCGCGAGCAATACGACGCCGACGCCGTCTCCCTCGCCGATGACAACGACAGCGGCGCCGACGCAAGAAGCGACGGTTGAACCCACGACCATGCCGACGGAAGCTCCGACGATCGCGCCCGACGCGATGCCCGGCACGGGCGTGCCTGAAGCCGGCATGAGCGCAGAACCGACCGCGCCCGCGGCCAGCGGCACGATGAGCGACGAGGACGCCATGGCGGTGGCCAAGAAGGTCAGCGACGAGGTGCAGCGGCTCAGCGAGATCAAGAAGGCGACGACGCTGGTGGTCGGTGACACGGCCCTGATCGGCGTGGAATTTGACGCCCAGTACAAGGGCGAGATGACCACGCGGATCAAGGACATGGTCGCAAACCGTGCCAAGGCTGCGGACAAGCGCATCCAGAACGTATCCGTCACGGCGGACCCGGACCTGCTGACGCGCGTTCAGGATTTGGGCACAAAGTTGGATGGCGGGTCTGTCATCTCGGACATCACGACGGAATTTACGGAAATTGTCAACCGCATCGCGCCGGTGAGCTAAGCGCGGTATCGAAAAAGGACGGTTTGTGCCGCCCTTTTTTCTTTGGGTTTTGGGCATGCATAGGCGGGCCTACGGCATACGCTCGGGGTACAAAGGAGCGGATGCAAATGGATTTGACGGGACGCGCGCGCCGATGGAACCGGTGCGGGTTCATCATTCTGTTCTTCGTGGGGACGCTTTGGCACTTTCTGTTCAACCTGTCGGGGCATTTCCCGCTCGTCGGCGCGTTCGCGCCGGTGAACGAGAGCATTTGGGAGCACGGAAAAATTCTGCTATGGCCCATCACCCTCTGGTGGCTGCTGGGCATGGCGCTGATTCGGCCCATGCGCGCGGCCTGGCCCCAGGGCGACGTGGACGTGGAGCGCAGGCAGGCGCGCTGGCTGCTCGGAGTCTGCGCGGCGGCGCTGACGGCGCTCGCGGTGATGATTGCCGGGTATTACACGTACACCGGCGCGCTGGGGCTGCACGCGCTCTGGGCGGATATCCTCCTGTTCGCGATCAGCCTCGGCGCGGGGCAGGCGGTGGGCCTGCGCGTCTTTGCGAAGGGGACGCGCAGGCGCTCCGTCCGGATTTTAGCGGCGTCGATTCTGGCTGCGCTGCTGATTTCAAGCGTCGTCTTCACGTTCCTGACGCCGCGCCTGCCGCTCTTTCAATGCCCGGTGACGCTGACCTACGGGCTGTCATAAGGTGCCCCTCGCGATGGGAAAGACCGCCCGATGATCCTTGCCGTCCGCTTCAAGCGTGATCCAGCCGTCCGCAAGGGGATTGCCGTCGAGCAGCGCTTTATCGGCGCCGCGCTCGGCGCGCAGCGTATAGGCGCTGCCCTCAAAGCGATAGACGATTTCAAAGGCGTCCCAATCGGCGGGCAGTGTCGGGTTCAGGCGAATCCGTCCGGCGCGCTTTTCAAAGCCCAGCAGCACGTAGACGCCCGCCACGTAAATCCAGGCTGCGGAGCCCGTATACCAGGTCCAGCCGCCGCGCCCCATCTGCTGCTCGCTCGCGTAGATGTCCGCGGCGCTGACGTAGGGCTCCACGCGATAGCGCGCGGCCTTCTCCGGCGTATCGGCGTGGGCATAGGGCAGCAGCATGCGGAAAATTTCCCAGGCTTCCTCGGTGCGCCCCAGCTTTCGCAGGGCGTGCACCGCCCAGGCGGCGCCGTGCGTGTACTGACCGCCGTTTTCGCGCACGCCCGGCAGGTATCCTTTGATATACCCCGGCTCCAAGGGCGTGTCGTCGAAGGCCGGGGCGAGCAGGCGAACGATGCCGTGCACCCGATCGACGAGCTGCGAGAGCACCGCGTCCATCGCCTGATTCGCGCGCTTTTCCGGCGCGCCCGCGATCACAGCCCAACACTGGGCGATACAGTCGATGCGGCATACGTCGTTTGCGGCGCTGCCCAGCGGCGTTCCGTCGTCCATGTAGGCCCGCCGGTACCATGCGCCGTCCCAGCCCTGTTCGTCCGCGGCGCGCAGGGCGTCGTCCGCAAGGCGGATCAGCTCTTCCCGCACAGGCGGCTCACAGAGCGGCGCGAAGATGCGCGCCGTATAGCTGAAGAACCAGCCGAGCCAGACGCTTTCACCCTTTCCCACGATGCCGACGCGGTTCATGGCGTCGTTCCAGTCGCCGGTGCCGATGAGCGGAATGCCGTGCGCGCCAAAGGATACGTGCCGGATAGCGCGCAAACAGTGGTCGCGCAGCGGCTCCTCGACCTGCGAGGGCGCCGCCTCGCCGTAATAATCCTCGCTTCCGTCGGGGATTTCCACGTTTTGCAGGTAGACAACCCGTTCGTTAAGGACGGCGGCGTCGCCGGTCGCCGCGACGTAAGCGGCGGCGATGAAGGGTAAAAACAGCAGGTCGTCCGTCATGTGCGTGCGCACGCCGCGCGCGGGCGGGTGCCACCAGTGCTGTACGTCGCCGTCCTCGAACTGGTGCGCGGCGCAGAGCAGCAGATGCGCGCGGACGCTCTGGGGCTGCGTATAAAGCAGCACCAGCATGTCCTGAAGCTGGTCGCGAAAGCCCGTCGCGCCGCCCGCCTGATAAAATCCGGCCTTAGCGTACAGGCGTGAGGCGATCGTTTGATACGGAAGCCAGCGTCCCAGCACGGCGTTCAAAACCGCGTCGGGCGTTTGCAGGCAAAGGGCGCTTAAGCGTTCGTTCCAGCGCTCCAGCGACTGGCGCTCGCGCGCGCGTATTTCCGGCGTGGACAGCTCGCTCACCAACGCCGCGGCTTCCTCGGCCGTGCCCGCATGACCGATACAGAACGCGACGGTCTGTCCGCTGTCGTTTGCGAGCTTTATGGAGCAGGAGAGCTGCGCCGCGGGCGAGAAGGGCAGGATGCCGCCGGGACCGGCAGGGTCGAGCGTCCCGTCCAGCCAGGGGGCGGAAATGTGGACGTCCTTTCCGCCTACGACCGTCACAAACGCGAAGCCCGGCATGCAGGGGCTCTCCAGGAAGAGCGCGTTTTTCTGCGTCCGCGCGCGAATCAGCGTCTTCTGGCCGCCCGTCGTGTCCAGAATCAGATCGGCGGCCATCGAGACGGACAGCTTTGCGGTTCGCCCGGTCTGGTTTTGCAGCGAGAGGGAAATATATTGGACCGGTCGTTTCACGTCTACAAACAGACTTGCGGTTTGTATGGCGTCGAGATAGACGCATTCCCACCGCGCCTGGCCCGGCGTGTAGATGACGCGCAGCGCGTCCTGCAGGGGCGACAGCTTGTTTCCGCGCGCCTCGTCGATCAGGGTGAGCCGAAGGCCGGATCGGTCGACGATCGGGTCGTTGCTAAAGGGCGTCAGCCGTCCGTCATGGCTGCTCGACGCGTAGGTCAGGTCGATTCCCCGCTCGGTGGCGATACAGCCCATCTTCGGGTTGGAAAGGAGCAGGCACCAGGGGGCGGGCGTCGGCCTTTGCCGGTCGATGACGTATGCGCCTTCCGGGTCAAAGCCGCCAAATCCGTTGTCGCAAAGAAGCTCTGTGCGCGGCAAAGTTCCCTTCGGCGCGGGTGCAAGGGGCCTCGCCGTCTCGGGCATCCTCCTCAGCGCCTTGAGCTGCGCCCCCAACGTCTCCCGTCCGCCGGTAAACGTCAGGCAGGACATCGAAAGCAGCAGCACGCGAAGCGGTTCGGAAATATTTCCCTCCTCTAGGACGTAAACGCCGCCCGCCTTGCGAATCAGGTCGCGCGCGTGGCCGCAGGCGATCATGCCGTTCAGCATGTCGCGCGCGGGTTCGCCGTAATCGCCCTTTCCGGGACAGAGAAAGACGAGATCGGCCCAGATTCCCCATTGGCGCCAGGCCTCGTGCAGCTTGAGCGCCATGCGGCACAGCGCCTGATCCGCCGTGCCCGATGCCTGCACGGTGACGATCGGCAGGTCGCCGGAAATACCCAGCGCCCAGATTTCCTCGCGCGCAAGCGTGTTCTTCTGCGCGACGGCCAGCTGGTCGGGGTTCTGCCCGTTATACAGGGCATAGGTGGCCGCGCGCTGCACGATGTTCTGCGCGCCGGGATCGAGCGTCAGGTAGTCCGCGCTTACCTGCGCCTGAATCCGGGCGAGCGCCTGCGCGCGCAGGCAGGCCTCCAGGCCGTCGTATTGCGCGGCGCGCGCGGCAGCGGCCCCGGCATCCGGCTGCGCGCCCGTGGCGTAGGCGAGCGTGCAGCTCTCGCCGGGTTCGAGCGACAGGTCCGTCAGCAGCGCGACGCAGGGATCGACGACCGCCCCGGCGCTTTTCTCCGGCACGCCGGTCATCATCGCCGGACGATCCAGCGCGTCGTTTTCGCGTCCGAGGAACGCGCCCCGATCGCTGATTTCGACAAACGCGGCGTCCGGGCTGCTGCATACGGCGGTGTGAAAGAGCGCCGGCGTCTCCTCGTCCCGATTGCGGGCGCGGCGGGAGGCGACGAGCGTGCCGGCCGCCGGGATGTCCGTCTCGACGAACAGCTTGACAAACGCCGGATGCGCCTCGTCCGCGCGCTGCGAACACAGCGCGACCTCCATGTAGCTGGATACCCGGAGCTTCCGCGCCGTTTTGCCGGTATTCCTGACTTCGAGCACGTGCACGGCCGTGCCGTCCAGCGGACCGACGCAGCAGGTGAGCGCGGTTTCAACGCCATCCGTCGTCTGAGTATAAACCGCGCAGCCCGTCTCAAAGCGAATTTCGCCCGCCGGGCCCACGCAGCCCGCCTGAAAGACCCGGTCCTCATCGCGGATATAAAACCGCATGCCATAGCCGGGCGCAAAGGGGTCCGAACGAAAGCGGGAAAGCATGTACCCGCCGCTCTTTAGCATGCCGCCGCCGCGGGCGTCGCACACGAGCGTGGTCCCTTCGCCGTAGAGCACCTGGGCATCGACCGGAAGCGCGCCGGGCGACGCCTTGCGCGAGGCAAAGGAGGAACGTGGCGCGGGCCTGTTTTCGCCGCGGACGGCGCGCCTGTGAAACCGGAGCGAGCGGCGCTGGGGAACGCGCTCCTCCAGGAGCAGGGAATAGGCCGACACGTCCAGCCGCTCGCTGAATAAACGCACCAGCACGTCGTCCATGAGCGCGTTGCACATCGCGCACAGCGCCATGCCCTGGTGGTGCGCCATATGGCTCTGAACGAGGGCAAAGCCGCCGTCCTGCTGAACGGAGTAGTCCGCCGCCTCGTAAAAGCCCAGCTCGCCCAGCCAGCCCTGCGCGTCCATCTGCATGAGGTTCTGCGCGGCGGCATGCGGTCGCACGCACAGCGCGAGCGCGGCGGCGTAGGGCGCGATCACATGGCGCGCGGTTTCGCTGCGCAGCGCGAGCTGCGGCAGGCCAAAGGCGTGATATTGATAGTTCAGCGCCGGGTCGAACTGGTAATGGCCCGACTCCGATATGCCCCACGGCGTCCTGGGGCACGCGGCGATCTGTTCGGCCACCGCCTGCAGGCACGCCTCGTGCAAAAGCGTCTCCGGCGTGAGGCGCATGAGCAGGGCGGGCATCAGGTATTCAAACATCGTCCCGCTCCACGAGGCGAGCGTAACGCCCTTTCTCGTCTTCACGAGCGAACGACCGAGGCTCTTCCAGTGGCGCATGGGCACCTGCCCCGTCGCGACCGACAGGAAGCTGAGCAGGCGGGATTCCGAGGCCAACAGGTCGTAATGCGTCGGCTTCGGGCCCTCCACCGCGTCGGGTTGGATGCCGACGTAAAAGAGGTCGCAGCCCGCATCGTACAGGGCGCTGAGGTCCATGGCGTCAAACAGCGCTTCCAGCGCCTGCGCGAGCGGCCGAAAGCTCGGGTCGAAGCGCGAAAAATCCGCACGCAGGGCCTGCGCGCAGCACAGCAGGCAGGCGGCCAGATTTCCGCTGTCCACGCTGGAGACGTAAGCAGGGTTTAGCACGGCGAGGGTCTTCGTGTCGTACCAGTTGTACAGGTGCCCGTTCCACTTCGGGAGCTGCCGGAGCGTTTCAACCGTCTTTTCCATGCGCGCGGCCATCTCGTCCGGCTCCAGGAAGCCGAGGTAGCGCGCGGCGACGCAGGAAAGCAGGTAGAGCCCGATGTTCGTCGGAGACGTCCTGTGGGCTTTCCCGCGTTCCGGAACGACTTGCAGGTTGTCGATGGGCAGGAAGTGCTCTTCCTCCGTCACGGTACGTTCAAAAAAGGCCCAGGTCTTCTGCGCATAGGAAAGCAGCGCCTCTTTTTCATCGACGCCGAGCGGCAGGGTTTCGTGCAGCGGGGAATCGAGCCAGTGAGAAAGCGCGGGCAGGCAAAGCCAGGACAGGCCGAGGGGGAGGGCGAGCCAGAAATAGACGACGTTCGCCGCGCCGAAAAGCAGCAGCAAACCGCCGCAGATCCTGGAAAACACGTAACGCTCCGGCTTGCCCTTTGCCTTTTCCGCGTCGTGCGCCGTCACCCAGTCCAGCAGTCCGCGATGCGATACGTACAGCCGATAGAGGCTCCGCAGCGCCGCGTCCGCCTGCACGAGCGCCTGCTGCGCGATAAGCGCCGTCTGCACGAGCGCCGTGCGCAGTCCTTCGCGCGAGGGGGAAAGCAGCAGACCGAGGCTTGGAAGCAGCAGGGCGTACCCGAGCGCTGCGCCGCTCGAAACGAGCAGGCCCAGCAGCAGGAGCAGACCCTGCGCCGCGGGAACGAGGCTGCGGCGCAGATTGTCGTATATCTTGAAACGCGAAAACAGGTCGAGCGGGTTCTTCTGCCTTCCGAGCGGCGTTTGAATCTTTGGCAGCAGGTAGCCCACGATCTGCCAATCCCCCCGCGTCCACCTGTGCAGCCTTAAAAAGTACGCACGCAGGGTCGCGGGCTGTCCGTCGTAGAAGACCTCGTTCTCCGCGAACGCCGCGCGGGAAAGCTCGCCTTCCAGCAGGTCGTGCGAGAGCACGGTGCCGGGCTGGATGAAGGGTTCCGTCGCCTCCACGAAGCGTTCGACGTCGTAGATGCCCTTTCCGGCAAAGCTTCCTCGGCCTGCGATGTCCTGATATACGTCTGAAACGGCGCTCACGTAGGGGTCCACTCCGCCGGGGCCGCCGAAGACGCGGCACAGAGGGGTGGTTACGCGGTGCGCGGCCTGCTCCATGCGCGGTTGGATGAGCGCGCAGCCGCGCCTGTGCCCGTCGCGCACGCGGGGCCGCATCAGCGGATGGGTGATCATGCCGACAAGGCGCAGCGCGCTTCCGGGCGGCATGATCGTGTCGCTGTCCAGCGTGATGACCTGACGAAAACGCCCCTTCAGCCAGGCCGGGTCGAACGAGGCGGCCGCAAAGGCGTCCTTCGACTCGCCCGTCAGGATCAGGCGGTTGAGCGTTTCCAGCGCGCCGCGCTTGCGTTCGCGGCCCATAAAGCGCTTCTGCGCGTCGTTCCACGTGCGCGCGCGGTGCATATAGAGGAAGGTTTCCCCTGGGCCGAGCGCGCGAATGCCCTCCATGCAGGCTTTCGTGATGTCCTCATCCTCGATTTCCTGCGCCGCGTCGCTGTCCCGAAAGTCGGCGAGCAGCAGATAGGATAGCTGCCGGTCGTCGTTGGCCTTTTGCAGGACGGCGAGATGGCGAACCATGTGAAGCGCCTGCTGCCTGCTGGATAGAAGCGTGGGGATGACGACAAGCGTGCGCAGCGATTCCGGCAGCGTATCGTATTCCATGCAGGGGAGCGGCTTTGCGGGTACGTTGCGCCGAACCCAAAGAGCGATGATTTCCTGCGCGCCGGCGGTGGAAACGATCAGGGCGGGAAGCAGCAGCCAGGGGGAAGGGCGGCTCAGGCAGAAGAGCGCAAAGAAGAGCAGGGAGAGCAGGCCATGGGCGAGCGGATACAGGACGCCCGCGCGCCGGTGCATGAACAGCCGGACGCGCACGCGCAGGGGCGCGCTGCCGAGCCGCTCCCACAGCTCGTATTCGCCCGCGTCCAGCAGGTAGAAGCCCACGTGCTGGGAAAGGGAATCCGTCCCTTCCGTTCCGTGCGCCTGCGCGCATTCGAGCGCGCAGCGCGCGACAAGCCCCTCTGAATAGATGCTGGCCTTCGCGAAGCGGGATACCTGCGTGCGGTAAAGCGCGCGGGTGGGGGCGTCCATCCGTTCATAGACCCCGGACGGATCCTCCCGCAGCAGCATTTCGACGGGTGAGAGCGATTCCAAAAGCGGGTCCCAGTCGATGAGCGCCATCGTACGCAGGCTCGTGATCGCGCTGGAGAGGGCCTGCCGCTCCTGCGTCTGACGCATGTGCTCCGCCTCGACGATGCGCTGGGCGGTCTGATCGAGCGCGTCCAGCCGACGGTCGATCATCTGCAGCGCCTCGGCGTTGCCCTGTTCCCGCAGGCATTTGAGCAGGTGCTCCCAGAACGTGCAGTCGTCGGGCGCGTGGCGCAGGGCGCGGTTGCTGAGCGTATGGGCGGCGTTTTCCGCCGCCAGACGCTGCCGCTGCGCCGCCAGACACCCCGTAGCGAGGCTCGATATGCGCGAGATCAACGCGGCGCGCAGGGCGAGCGGAAGGGTAAAGAGCTCCGAGAGCCACAGGGGGCTTACCTCCTGCCACGCGGTCACCGCTTCCCGAAGCATGCTCGTATCCACGTGCGCGCCGGTGTGGCTGAGGTACTCGCGCGCGAAGTCCATGATCCGGGGGCGCCGTCTCCAGAGCGGCAGGCCCCGAACCCCTTTCAGTTCGCACAGCAGGGCCAGGGACGCGTCCTCCAGGAGCCGTCCGTTATCCAGCAGCCACTGCGCGCCGGGGAGCAGGGACTCCGCTCCGCCCGCCGCCAGCGCGTCAAGCTCCTCAAGCGCCCGGCGTAGCGCGCGCACCTGTGGGCGCAGGCCGCGTATCCGCCCCAGACCGCGCACGCGTCCCGCGGCAGCGATGCGCTTCAGGTGCGCGCAAAGCGAGGCGGGGCTGAGCTCCTCCTCGCAGTCCGGTTTATTTTGTTGCGCGTGCGCCCCGGCTCCCCAAACGATCAGGAGGCTAAATGGCGCCGCAAAGGCGGCGATCAGGATCAAGAACGTCATGACTGGCTCCTTTTAATTGGCTTTTCAGGATGATTGCTCCTATTTTGCGCAGGGGTGCGGACACATATGCAGCGGGAACAGGACGGGGCGCAAGTTTTAACGCCCTCTCGCATAGAATAGAAAAGCGCCGTTTTGAGCGGCGGCGCGAATCGCAAAATCAGAAAAAACCGGGATACGCTTGGAATAAATGGTTGTAATTGATTTTTGTTTATGTTACAATGCAGGATAGTGCATTATCTCTATCATGAAATATGTACACCAAGAACTACTGGGAGGAACCGTTAGCATGACGATCTCTGTTGAAAAACTGAGCAGCAACAAAGTAAAGATTTCCTTTGACATCGAAGCGGAAAAGTTCGAGGAGGCGATGCACAAGGCGTACCTCAAGAACCGCAGCCGCATCAACGTGCCGGGCTTCCGCAAGGGCAAGGCGCCCCGCAAGCTGATTGAAAATATGTACGGAGAGGGCGTCTTCTACGACGACGCCTTTGAAGTCATCTTCCCCGAAGCTTACGATCAGGCCGTGGCCGACAACAACCTGGAGCCGGTCGACCGCCCGAGCGTGGACATCGAAACCATCGAAAGCGGCAAGAACCTCGTGTTCACCGCCGAGGTCTTCGTGCGTCCCGAGGTGACCCTGGGCGAGTACAATGGCCTTAAGGTCGAAAAGCACGAGCATCCCGTGACCGACGAGGACGTCGACGCGAAGGTGGAGCAGGACCGCCAGAAGAACGCGCGCGAGGTCGCGGTCGAGGACCGCGCGGTGAAGGACGACGACATCGTGAACCTCGACTACGCGGGCACGGTGGACGGCGTCGCGTTCGAGGGCGGCACGGCGCAGGGCCATACCCTGACGATCGGTTCCGGCCAGTTTATCCCCGGCTTTGAAGAGCAGATGGTCGGCATGAACGTCGGCGAGGAAAAGGACCTTTCCGTGAAGTTCCCGGAGGAATATCACGCCAAGGAACTGGCCGGCAAGGACGCCGTCTTCCACGTGAAGGTCAACGCCATCACCGTGCGCGAATTGCCGGAGCTGGACGACGACTTCGCCAAGGACGTGTCCGAGTTCGACACGCTGGATGCATACAAGCAGGACATTCGGGCAAAGCTGGAGGCGGACAACAAGGCGCACTGCGACGCGGCGTTTGAAAACGCGGTCGTGGACGCGGCGGTGGCGAATGCGACGCTGGACGTGCCCGAAGCCATGATCGAGCGCCAGATCGACGGCATGATCCGCGACTTCCAGATGCGCCTGGCGTATCAGGGCCTGCGCATGGAGGACTTCATGACCTACACCGGCCAGACGATGGAGACCATGCGCGAGCAGTACCGCGAGGAAGCTGAAAAGCGCGTGAAGGCCGAGCTGGTGCTCGAGGCCATCCAGGCGGCGGAAGGCATCGAAGCTACCGAGGAAGAAGTCGAGGCGGAGATCGCCAAGTACGCCGAGGAGGGCAAGAAGACCGCCGAGGAGTTCAAGGCGACGCTGCGCCCGGAGGACATCACGTATCTGAAGGATTCCGTCGGCATCCGCAAGACGGTGGAGCTGCTGAAGGATTCGGCTATCGCCGAGTGATTTTGATTCCCCTGCTGTAAAGGAGGTATTTGCCATGAGTCTCATTCCTATGGTCGTCGAACAGACGAACCGCGGTGAACGTTCCTATGATATCTACTCCCGCCTGCTCAAAGACCGCATCGTGTTTTTGAGCGGTGAGATCGGCGACGATATGGCCAATACCGTCGTCGCGCAGCTTCTCTTTCTGGAGATGGAAAACCCCGACGCGGAAATTTCCATGTACATCAACAGCCCCGGCGGATCGGTGACGGCGGGCATGGCGATCTTCGACACCATGCAGTACATCAAGTCCCCGGTGCGCACGGTCTGCATCGGCATGGCCGCCTCGATGGCCGCTTTCCTGCTGATGGCGGGCGAGAAGGGCAAGCGCCTGGCGCTGCCCAACAGCGAGGTGATGATCCACCAGCCGCTGGGCGGGGCGCGCGGCCAGGCCACGGACGTGGCGATTCAGGCCGAGTGGCTCATGCGCACGAAGGTCAAGATGAACAAGCTGATGAGCGAAATGACGGGCCAGCCGCTCGAAAAGATCGAGCGCGACGTCGAGCGCGATCACTTCCTTTCCGCGCAGGAAGCTCTGGAGTACGGCATCATCGATGAAATCTACAAGAACCGCGCGTAAACCTTCTCTTAAAACGACGCAATGAGGTGCAAAATGCCAAGAGACAAAGACGATACCAGACAGCCCCGCATGGCGCGCTGCTCCTTTTGCGACAAGCCTCAGGATCAGGTTCGCCGCATCGTAGCCGGCCCCGGCGTCTACATCTGCGATGAGTGCATCACCCTGTGTCAGGAGATCATCGCGGACGACCTGGGCACCACGCGCGATACGGAAACCGGCGACATCCCGCGCCCGACGGAGATCAAGTCCATCCTCGATCAGTACGTCATCGGCCAGGAGAGGGCGAAGCGTTCGCTTTCCGTCGCGGTGTACAACCACTACAAGCGCATCAATTCCCCGGTCAAGCGCGGCGACGTGGAGCTGCAAAAGTCGAACATCCTCATGCTGGGCCCCACGGGCTGCGGCAAGACGTTCCTCGCGCAGTCGTTGGCGAAGATTCTCAACGTTCCCTTCGCCATCGCGGACGCCACGAGCCTGACGGAGGCCGGTTACGTGGGCGAGGACGTGGAGAATATCCTGCTTCGCCTGATCCAGAATGCCGATTACGACATTCAGGCTGCGCAGCGCGGCATCATCTACATCGACGAGATCGACAAGATCGCCCGCAAGGGGGAAAATCCCTCCATCACGCGCGACGTGTCGGGCGAGGGCGTGCAGCAGGCGCTGCTCAAGATCATCGAAGGCACGGTGGCGAGCGTTCCGCCGCAGGGCGGGCGCAAACATCCGCATCAGGAGTTCATCCAGATCGATACGACGAACATTCTGTTCATCTGCGGCGGCGCGTTTGACGGCATCGACAAGGTGATCGAGCAGCGCACCGGCAAGAAGACGCTGGGCTTCGGCGCGGACGTGTCGCGTCCTGAGGATAAGCAGTTGGGCGAAATCCTCGCGCAGATTCGTCCGGAGGACCTGCTCAAGTTCGGGCTCATCCCCGAATTTGTCGGCCGCCTGCCGATCGTGGTGACGCTGGAAAACCTCGACGAGGACGCGCTGGTGAAGATCCTGACCGAGCCGAAGAACGCGCTGGTCAAGCAGTATACCCGCCTCATGGAGCTGGACGGCATGGAGCTGGAATTCGAGCCGGACGCGCTGCGCGAGGTGGCGCACATGGCCATCGAGCGCAAGAGCGGTGCGCGCGGTCTGCGCGCGATCATCGAAAACTCGCTTCTGGATACCATGTTCGAACTGCCCGTTCGCGAGGACGTGTCCAAGGTCATCATCACCACGGACGTCGTGCGCGGCAAGGCAAAGCCGACGCTGGTGCCCGGCGTGCCGCAAAAGCGAATAAGCGCCAAGACGCATCACGACGAGGGCGGCATGACCGCCCGCAGACCGTCGGTATCCTGACAACTGATGAAAGAGACTGCCGCGAGCGCGGCAGTCTCTTTGTAGACGGAGGAAGCATGCAGCTTGCATTTTTAGAGGACGAATTTTCTGTCTTGAAACTGGATTCCTTTCCGCCCGGCGTGCTGGACAAGCCGTTTGCCTTTGCAGCCCGAACAGACGGCGAGCGCTCGCTCGTCTGCCGGTCGCAGGACGCGCCCCGGACGTTTATTTCCTGCGAGCCGGGCTGGCGGGCCTTTCGGGTCACGGGCACGCTCGACTTTTCCCTGATCGGCGTCCTTTCCGCGATCACGCAGGTGCTGGCGCAGGCGCGTATCGGCGTATTTGTCGTCTCTACGTTCGACACGGACTATGTGCTCGTGAAATCCGAAAACGAGGCGAGCGCGGTGGAGGCGCTTTCGCGCGCGGGCTACGACATTCTGAAACCGACAGGGAATCGTTCCCTGTAAACAAGCTCCTGCATGCCTTCTTTCCATGTCACGCAAGATATAAGCGACATGTGACAGGGAAAGAGGGATGAACTTTGCTCAGCTTCGTTTTGCTTGGTATACAGCTCGTCGTGACCGTCGTCATCGGCATTTACTTCTTCATTCAGCTCCGGCAGCAGCAAAAGCAGCAGCCCGCCGCGCGCCGAGAGGGCGCGCAGGAGATGGACCGCCTGCAGCGCATGCGCGCGATTCGGCTCAGCGAGCCGCTCAGCGAGCGCGTGCGCCCAAATAAGTTCGAGGACATCATCGGTCAGGAGGAGGGAATCCGTTCGCTCAAGGCCATCCTCTGCGGCCCGAACCCGCAGCACGTCATCATCTACGGGCCCCCGGGCATCGGCAAGACCTGCGCGGCGCGCCTCGTGCTGGAAGCGGCCAAGCAGACCGAGGGCACGCCCTTTGCCAAGAACGCACCCTTCATCGAGATGGACGCGACCTGCGTGCGCTTTGACGAGCGCGCGATCGCAGACCCGCTCATCGGCAGCGTGCACGACCCGATCTACCAGGGCGCGGGCCCGCTCGGCGTGCAGGGCGTGCCGCAGCCAAAGCCCGGAGCGGTCAGCAAGGCGCACGGCGGCGTGCTGTTCCTCGACGAGATTGGGGAGCTTCATCCGACGCAGATGAACAAGCTGCTCAAGGTGCTCGAAGACCGCAAGGTGTTCTTTGAGTCCGCGTACTACAGCCCGGAGGATATGTCCGTTCCGCGCTACATTCACGACATCTTCAAGAACGGCATGCCGGCGGACTTCCGCCTGGTCGCGGCGACGACGCGCAGCGCGAACGACCTGCCGCCCGCGCTGCGCTCCCGCTGCATGGAGATCTACTTCCGCGCGCTGGAGCCGCACGAGATCGCGACGATCGCTATGGGCGCGGCGGTGCGCGCGGGCTTTGAGATGGATGAGGCGCAGGCTGAGCTGGTGGGGCGTTACGCGACCTGCGGACGCGACGCCGTCAACATCGTGCAGATGGGCGCGGGCGTGGCGCAGCTGGAAGACAGGAAGTGCATCACCCGCGCGGACATCGAATGGGTGGTCGACAGCGGCCATTACCCGGTACGCCCGCAGCAGCAGGCCTCGCTTGAATGCGGCGTAGGCACGGTCCACGGGCTTGCGGTCTACGGATGTCATCAGGGCGCGGTGATGGACATCGAGGCGGTCGCCATCGCGGGCACGGGCAAGATCGTCGTCACGGGCATCGCGGAGGAAGAGGAGATCGGGACGCCCGGACATCTCATCCGCCGCAAGAGCACGGCGCGCGGCTCGGCGGAAAACGTGCAGACGCTGCTCCGCCGCATGCACTACGACGTGGACAGCGTGGACCTGCACATCAACTTCCCCGGCGGCGCGCCGGTCGACGGCCCCAGTGCGGGCGTAGCGATGGCTGTGGCGGCGGTGTCCGCGCTGCTCGGCCGCCCGGTGGACGGCGCCACTGCGGTCACCGGCGAAATCTCCGTGCGCGGCGATGTGAAACCTGTCGGCGGCGTCCCCAGCAAGGTGGAAGCGGCCAAGCGCGCGGGACTCGGACGCGTCTTTGTGCCCGTGGACAATTATCTGGAGCGCTTTTCCAAGATCGGCATCGAGGTAATCCCGATTAAGACGCTGGACGACGCGCTGAACGCGATGCTGGTGGACGCCCCGCAGACGCAGGACAGCCAAAGCGCGGCGCATGGGGACAACACGCTCGCGGCGCAAAGCGCGGCCACTCCGGCGCAATGACTTGTCAAAACGCAGTGGGGCGGGTATAATAAAGGTTCATCCAAAGATTTGAAATAGAGGAGGGCTGACATTGGCACAAACAAAGAAAAGCAAGCCACAGCCTGAGTTGTTGCCGATGCTGCCGCTTCGTGGTCTCATGGTGTTTCCGCACATGGTGCTCCACTTCGACGTGGGGCGCAAAAAATCCGTGCAGGCGCTCGAACGGGCGATGGTCGAGGATCAGCGCATCTTTTTGACCGCCCAGCACGACGCGGATGTGGACGATCCCGCGATGAAGGATATCTGCAGCGTGGGCACCATCGCGAACGTGAAGCAGGTGCTGAAACTGCCGGGGGATACGCTGCGGGTGCTGGTAGAGGGCATAACGCGCGCCCGGCTGGAAGCGATCGTGGAGGAGGAGCCCTGCTACATCGCTTCGGTGGTGCCGGACCCGCAGAAGGCCGTGCGCAAGACGCTGGAAGTGCAGGCGCTCGTGCGCACCACGCATCAATTCGCCGAGGAATTCAGCAAGATCAGCGGCAGGCTTTCGACCGATACGCTGCAATCGATCCTGTCCATCGACGAGCCCGCGCAGCTGGCGGACGTCATCGCGGCCAACGTGCTCACGAAGCTGGAAGAGCGCCAGAGCGTGCTGGAGCAGTTCGACGTGGTGGAGCGGCTGGAGACGGTCTGCACCATTCTGGCACACGAGACGGAGCTCGCCGGGGTTGAAAAGCAGGTTCAGGCGCGCGTCAAGAAGCAGATCGAAAAGAACCAGAAGGACTATTTCCTGCGCGAGCAGATCAAGGCCATCCAGACGGAGCTGGGCGACAAGGACGTGGGCGACGTGGACGACCTGCGGGAGCGGCTCGCCCGCATGAAGCTGCCGGACGAGGTGCGCGACAAGGCCGCCCGCGAGCTGGAACGTCTGTCCCGCATGGCCCCCGGCTCGCCCGAAATCGGCGTGACGCGCACCTACGTCGAGTGGATTCTCGACCTTCCGTGGGACGTGATGACGCCCGACAACCTTGATCTTCGCCGCGCGCGCCGCGTGCTGGGCGAGGATCATTACGGGCTGGAAAAGGTCAAGGAGCGGATCATCGAATATCTCGCGGTACGTCGGATTAAAAATGACATGAAGGGGCCGATCCTCTGCTTCGTGGGCCCGCCGGGCGTGGGCAAGACGTCGATCGCGCGCTCCATCGCGCGGGCGCTGGGGCGTAAGTTCGTGCAGATGTCCCTGGGCGGCGTGCGCGACGAAGCGGAGATTCGCGGCCATAGGCGCACGTACATCGGGGCGATTCCGGGCCGCATCATCTCCTCCATCAAGCAGGCGGGCACGTCCAACCCGGTCTTCCTGTTTGACGAAATCGACAAGATGGCCTCCGACTTTCGCGGCGACCCCGCGAGCGCGATGCTCGAGGTGCTCGACGGCGCGCAGAACTTCGCGTTCCGCGACCACTATCTGGAGCTGCCCTACGACCTGTCGCACGTCATGTTCCTGACGACCGCGAACACCACCGATACCATTCCGCGTCCGCTGCTCGACCGCATGGAGGTGATCGAGATTTCAGGCTACACGGAGGAGGAAAAGCTGAACATCGCCAAGCGCCACCTGCTGCCCAAGCAGATCGCGGAGCACGGGCTGGAGCCCAAGAGCGTCCGCATCAGCGATTCGGTGATGCAAAAGATCATCGAGGGCTACACGCGCGAGGCGGGCGTCCGCAGGCTGGAGCGCACCCTCGCCAAGATCGTGCGCAAAGCCGCCGTGCGCATGCTGGACGACGGCACAAAGCTCGAATCCATCACCGCCTCACGCCTTCAGGAGGATCTGGGCGCGCCGAGGTATCACTACGAGCAGGCGGGCAAGCGCCCCGAGGTCGGGGTCGTCAACGGTCTCGCGTATACGGTGGTCGGCGGGGATACGCTGCAGATCGAGACCACGACCATGCCCGGCACGGGCGCGATGGAGCTGACAGGGTCTCTTGGCGACGTGATGAAGGAGAGTGCGCGGGCCGCGAAATCCTATGTGCGCGCGCACGCGGCGACGTTTGGCATCGACACCGATTTTTACAAGAACCTGGACATCCACATCCACGTGCCGGAGGGCGCGGTACCCAAGGACGGGCCGAGCGCGGGCGTCACCATGACCACGGCGCTGGTTTCCGCGCTGACCGGCATCGCGGTCAGGCCGAACGTCGCCATGACGGGCGAGGTGACGCTGCGCGGGCGCGTGCTGCCCATCGGCGGGCTCAAGGAAAAGCTGCTGGCCGCGTATCGCGCGGGCATCGACACCGTGCTCATCCCCAAGGAAAACCTGAAGGACCTGGAAGAGGTTCCGAAGGCCGTACTGGAAAAGCTGAAAATCGTCCCGGTGGAGGATGTCAGCGAGGTGCTAGGCGCCGCGCTGGTCGAAAAGCCCCGCCCGGCGGCGCAATGAACGAAAGAGGTGCACCATGGAAATCAAGCGGGCCTCCTTTATCACCTCCATGGCGGAATATCGCGATTACCCGGGCATCGGCCTGGCGGAGGTCGCGCTCGCGGGCAAGAGCAACGTGGGCAAATCCTCGATGATCAACAAGCTCTGCCGCCAGAATAAGCTGGCGCGCACCAGCAGCACGCCCGGCAAGACGCGCCTGCTGAACGTCTACACGATCAACGAGGCGCTGCAGCTCATCGACCTGCCCGGGTATGGCTTCGCCAAGGTCGCCAAGGACGAGAAGATGCGCTGGATGGACATGATGGAGGGCTACTTCGCGGACTCCTCGACGCTGCGGCACGTGCTGCACCTCGTGGACATCCGGCACGACCCGACGGCGGACGACCGGGATATGAACGCCTTTTTGCGCGCGCACGACATCCCGTTTACCGTCATCGCGACGAAGGCCGACAAGATCAGCCGCGGGGCGCGCATGAAGTACGTCGCCGCGATCTGCCGCGGACTCGCCGTTCAGCCTTGGGAAGTCATCGCTTTTTCCTCGGAGGACGGAACGGGGCGCGAGCAGGTGCTCTCCCTGCTCGAAAAGGTCGTAACCGAAGCGGAGGCGGAGGGATTGAAAGCCGTCTGTGCGGAACAAATCGCGGACGAGCCGAAAGAATAAATTCACAGAAATATCAAACTGATGACAAACCCATCGCCCGGCTTTGCCGAGCGGGCGGGGCTTTTTCCACAGCAAAACGCAGTTTTGCGGAGTGAAAAAATCACCCGTAAACTCGACAAAGTGGCGTATGCCACTTTGTCGACGCGCTAAAACGTCAAACTGCCCGGCGCTTTGCGCCGGGCAGTTTGACGTTTCTGATTCACTATCTGTAAGAGCGGGATTTGGGCTCCGGCACGCGCACGTCGCGGGCCTTTTTCTTTTTGCGCAGCGAGCGGATTCTGCGGATGAGCAAGATAAGGAGGAGCAGGAAGACGGCCGGAACGGTCACGTATTCCATCGAAAAGCGGGGGAGGAGGTTTTCGTCCGCCAGCGTGTAGCGTTCGATTTCCTCCAGCGTCGGCGGGCCGTCCAGACGGGCGGCGACGGAGCGCGTCGCGTAGAGCTCGTAATCGACCGGATCTCCGTCGCGCGGATAGAACGTCAGCACGCCCATCACGTCGCCTTCGTAAATCGGGGCGCGAAACTCACGCGTCCAGTTGACGTGCGAGATGCTGGAGAAGTTGTTCTTCATCGTCTCGATCTCGTCCCGGGTGCCGACCACGTGCACCTCGTTTTCCTCGTCCATCGGGCGGATGCCGAGCTTCACAGTGCCGTACTTTTCCTCGTCGTTGTAGTAATCGTCCAGCGCGAAGCCGGCAATGTCGATGTAGCGTGGGTCTTCTTCGTAGATGCTGACGGGGTCGGTGCTGATGTACTGTGAAAAGCCGTAGTCCATCAGCATGCGGGTGTCGTTCCAGCGCCCGCGCCTGGAGGTATTGAAGACGACGCTGAGCAGCTCCACGCCGTCTCGATAAGCCGCGCCGACGTAACAGTAGCCCGCCTTGCTGTGGAAACCCGTCTTGACGCCGATGCCGCCGCTATAGTAGTAGGAGTTCGGCTCCCCGTCGTTTTGGGTGGGGCTCATGAAGTTCATGCTGTCCGATTGCAGGTTTCGAGCGGCCTGCAGGTTCGTCGCGGGGATCGTGTACTTGTACGAACTCGCGACGTCGCGGAAGGTGTCCACCTGCATCGCGGCGCGGGCGATGATCGCCATGTCGCGCACCGTGGTGTAGTGGTTCTCGTCGTGATAACCGTGCGAGTTGGCGAAGTGCGTGTTTTCGCTGCATCCCAGCATGGAGGCCGTCTGGTTCATGAGGTTTACGAACTCTTCTTCGCTGCCGGAAATGTGCTCGGCAATCGCCTTGGCGCCGTCGTTGCCCGACTTGACCATCGTGCCGTAGATCAAATCCTTCAGCTTGATCTTTTCACCTGCGCGAAGGCCGATCTTCGACGAGTCCTCCGGAATGTCGAGCGCCTCCTCGGTAATCTCCACCTCTTCTTCAAGATCTCCAAACTGGATGCCCAGCAGCGCGGTCAGGATCTTCGTCGTACTGGCCGGGTATAAAATCCGATCTTCGTTCTTGGCGAAAATTACCGTCCCGGTATCCATTTCCACGAGGATAGCCGCTTCCGCGAGCACCATCTCCGGTTCCAGCAGGTCGGGATGATCCTTATCCCACTTGGCGACGTTGGGGGGATAGGTCGGGTCTACAAACTTATCGGGGTCAGGGGTAGCCGTGGGCTTCGCGGCGGCAAGCGCCGGGAAGCTTGGCGAAATCGAATATACGAGCAGAAACAGCACGATCAACCTGCGCAATATGCCGGCATGCGCTTTGTTCAAGGCAGCTGTCCCTCCTTTATCGGTGCGTTTATAAACGAGCGTCCTATTACTATAACATGTTTTTCATGGATTGTACAGATACATTCCCTTTCCAGCAGGGCAACAGCATTTGAAAAAGCGGAAAAGAAGATATAAAATAGGGACATGGATATAAAAAGATTACAAAGTGAGCTGGCGAAGCTAGAAGACCCACGGCGGACAAAATGTGGACATATCCGGCAC
>JAEXCG010000170.1 GCA_023402355.1 Bacillota bacterium
CTGCTGGGCGCCCTGCCCCTGCCCGCGCTGCTCCGCCAGGCCGCGCGGGGGCGCGCGGGCGCGCTGTTCGGGCGGGCCGGCCGGATCATGGAGGAAGCGCCGGAGCTCGGCTTTCAGGCGGCGCTGACGCGGGCCGAAGGAGAAATGCGCCGGGGGGCGCTGCGCGTGCTGCGCGCCGAAGATTTGACCGCGCTGAATCCCTGGCTTTCGATGATCGGGGAGGGCGGCATGGATCAGCAGCGGCGCGCGCTTGAGGGGGCGGCATCCGCTCTGGAAAGGCTGGAGCTGGAAGCGCGCGGCCGCCTTCGGGACGAAATGCGCCTGTACAGGACGCTGGGGCTTACGGGCGGCGCGGCGCTGATCCTGCTGCTCTGGTGACCCGGCTATAAAAGGAGGTTTGCTCGTGAGCGTCGATCTGCTCTTTCAAATCGCAGGCATCGGCATTCTGGTGTCGGTCATCACCCAGGTACTCAACCGCACGGGCCGCGAGGACATGGCTATGCTCACGTCGGTCGCGGGGCTGGTCGTCGTGCTGCTCATGGTGGTCAACGTCGTGGCGCAGCTCTTCAACAACGTCAAGAGCATCTTTCAGCTTTACTGACCGGGAGGGGCCTTAGATGGAGATCACGCAATGGGTGGGGCTGGGGCTCGCGTCCGCCATCCTCTACGCGGTGCTGAAGGAGGCGAAGCCTGAGGCTGCTGCGGTGTTTTCGCTCGCGGCCGGGGCGCTCTTGATGCTGGGCGTTCTGGGCGGTGTGCAGGAGGTCGCGGGGGCGATGAAAAGCCTTTCCGGACGCGTCGGTCTGGACGGCGTGTACATTTCCACGCTGCTGCGCGTCATCGGCATCGCCTATCTGGCCCAATTCGGCGCGCAGGCCTGCCGGGACGCGGGCGCCGCCGGCATCGCGGACAAGGTGGAGCTGTGCGGCAAGGTGGCCATCCTCTCCATCGCCGCGCCCATCGTCGTTTCCCTGATGGACGTGGTGACGGGGGTGCTGGCATGAGGCGCGCGGCTTTATGCCTGCTGCTCGCGCTGCTTTTTTTATCTCCCGCTGTCGGACAGGCCGATACGCTCAGCGAGCAGATGAACAGCGTGCTGAACAGCCTGGATTTTTCGGCCCTTGACGAGATTACCGGGTCGATGCTGGAGGGCATGGACGCCCGCTCGCTCGTACAGGGCCTTGCCAGCGGCACGGCGTCGCTCAGCGCGCAGGGCTTGCTCGACCGGATCGGGACGGCGTTTTGGCGCGCGCTTAGCGCGCTCTTTGGGCTCATGATGCAGATCCTTCTGCCCGCGGTGCTGTGCGGGGTGGTGACGCAGATGGGCGACTCGTTCTCCTCGGAGAGCATCGCCGGGGTCTGCCGCTACGCCTGCTTCCTGTTCGTCCTCATCCCGGTGCTCTCGCATCTGGCGCTGAGCGCGGACACAGTCGGAAAGGCGATCCGTTCGATGTCTAACGCCATGCAGGTGATCTTCCCGATGCTGCTCGCGCTGCTCGCGGCCGTGGGCGGCAGCGTCTCGTCCACGGTGCTTCAGCCGGCGGTCATCGCGGCGTCGGGGACGATGACGACGATCGTCCGGGATGTGACGCTGCGGCTGCTGCTGTGCGCGGGCGCGGTGACGGCCATCTGCCACCTCTCCGACCGCATCCACCTCTCGCGCCTGGCGTCCCTCCTGCGGGACGTGGCGAACTGGACGCTGGGCATCTGCTTTACGGTGTTCATCGGGGTCATGGTGGTGCAGGGGGTGAGCAGCGCGGCGGTGGACGGGGTTTCGATCCGCACGGCGAAGTACGCCATCGACAACTTCGTGCCCGTCGTGGGCGGCATGTTCGCGGACACGGTGGACACGCTGGTGGGCTGCTCGCTGCTCATCAAGAACGCGCTGGGCGTGTTCGCGCTCATCGCGCTGTGCGGCGTGGTCCTCACGCCGCTTTTGCAGGTGCTAAGCTCCGTGCTCGTGTTCAAGGTCTGCGCCGCGCTGCTGGAACCGATCGCGGACGGTCAGCTTGTGTCGTGCATCGGCGACCTGGCGGACGTGCTCATGTCGCTCTTTTCGGCGCTGCTGTGCGTGAGCGCGATGTTCTTTCTGCTGGTCACGCAGCTGCTCATCGTCGGCAACATGACGGTCATGCTCAGGTAGGATGAAAGGGGGCGCGAATGTGGAGGGACTGATCTCGCTCATCACGAGGCTTTGCGTGCTCAGCTGCCTGTCGGCGCTTTGCCAGCTTCTCCTGGGTCCAGGAAAATTCAGGGGGCACGTGCGGCTGGTCTGCGGGCTGCTGCTCTTACATATGATGATGTCACAGATTTCTCTGCTGCTGAGGGGCGCTCCCCCCGCCATGACGGACGCCGCGTTTGTGACGAACGTGCTCGCGGGAGGTGCGCCATGAGGGAGATTTGGGAGAGGCTGCGCGCAGTGCGCGGCATCGAGTGGCTGCTGGGCATCGGCGCGCTGGCCCTGCTCGCCCTGACGCTGGCGGGGCAGGGCACGCCGGCGCGGACGAACGCCAGCCTGGAGGAGCGCCTGTGCGCGGTGCTGTCCAAGGTGCAGGGGGCGGGCAACGTGGACGTCATCATCTACACGGCGCAGGACACCGCCGTGACGGCCGGGGCGTTTGGCGAGAACACCCAGAGGACCAGCGAGCGGCCCAGCGGCGTGGTGGTGGTGGCGGACGGCGCGGGCGACCTTCAGGTGCGCATCGAGCTTGCCCAGGCGGTCAAGACGCTGCTCTCGCTCCCCGCCTCGGCGGTGGAGGTCCTGCAAAGGGATGTCAATCAATAGGAGGGAAAGAAAGTGGAAAAGAAAAAGAGCTTCTGGGACAAAAAGACGGCGATGCTGCTGACGCTGCTGGGCCTGCTGGTGGTGTCCGGGTACGTCAACTACCGCCTGGGGCTTGCGCCGGACGCGCGCATCAGCGGCGAGGTGCCGGTGGTGCGCATCGAGGGCGCGCGTCCGACCCCGAGCCCCGCCCCGGAGCCGTCCGGAGAAAAGGACACGTTCTCCGCCTATCAGCAGGATCGCGCCACGACGCGCGCGCAGGAGATCAGCATGCTCGACGCGATCATCGCGGATGAGAGCGCGGGCAAGGACACCGTCGCGCAGGCGCAGACGCAAAAGCTCGCGCTGGTCGGGTGCATGGAAAAGGAGACGAGCCTGGAAAGCGTGCTCAAGGCCAAGGGCTTTGAAAACGTGCTGGTGTCGGCAAAGCCGGGCAGCGTGACGGTCGTGGTCGGGGGCGGCGCGCTCAGCGACGCGCAGGCCGTACAGATTTTGGATGTCGCCACGCGCGAAACGGAGGAAGAGGCTGAAAACATCAAAATAATCCAGACAAAATGAACGAGAGATTTGTCAATCAGACAAAAATCTGTTATACTAGAGTATATCCTCAAGGAGGTGTAGAGACATGAGTGAAAATCTGCCTGTAAATGTTGATGATACGAATGCAAAGGGCACCATAACCTATGCCAGCGAGGTCATCGCCACCATCGTGGGCGTCGCGACGACCGAGGTGGAGGGTGTGGCCGGCATGTCCGGGCCTTCCGCAATCACGGGCATCCTCAGCGGCAAGTCGAAGTCCTCGCTGCTTCGCGGCGTCAAGGTGGAGGTCGGGGCGGAAGAAGTTACGGTGGATGTGTCGATCATCGTGGATTACGGCATGCCCATTCAGGTGGTCGGCCTGAACGTGCAGGAAAACATCCGCAAGTCCGTCGAATCGATGACCGGGCTTCACGTCATCAGCGTGGACGTGCACGTGATGGGCGTCAGCTTTGAAAAGGAAAACAAGGAATTGCAGCAAAGCCAGGAGATGGCGCGGTTGCAGGCGCAGGTCGAGGCCAAGGTGGCCGAGGAGACCCCCGCGCCCGACGAAAAGCGGGAGGACGGCGACGATTCCGCAGAGGATCAGGCGCAGGAGTGAACCCCGCTGGCGGCTGAACGGAGGACAAAAAGATGAAACATCCTATCTGGGATCGTCTGCTGATCGTCATCTGCGTGCTGGGGCTCCTGTGCGCGGCGGCGGGACTGGGAGCGATCGGCGCGAAAGCCGTTTCGCCGGCCTTCTTTGAAGGCCTCGTTTCCACCCTGCAAAGCGGCACGTGGAACCGGCTTTTGACGTTCGCGCTGGCGGCGCTCATCGCCGTCTTTGCGCTGCTGCTGCTGGCGGTCGTGTTCCCCGGCGGGCGCAGGCAAAAGCGCAGCTTTGCCATTCAGAAGAACGAGAACGGAACGGTCAAAATCTCCGTAAAGGCGCTGGAAGGGCTCGTCGCCAAATGCCTGACGCAGCACCCGGAGCTCAAGATCGTCTCCTCGCAGCTTTCAAGCGACGGCGACGCGGTGCAGGTCAACGTGCACGTGACGCTGGCGGCGGACATCAGCATTCCGCTCGCGGTGGCGGCGCTGCAAAAGCAGATCAAGCAATACCTGGAGGCCTGTTCCGGCGTAGACGTGCGCGAGGTGCGCGTCATCGTGGACAGCACAACGGACGCGACGGAAGCCGGTGGGTCGCCCTATGCGATTCCCGCGCGGCTGCAGACTTCGCCCGCGTTCGCGCGCACGAGCGAGCCTTTGCCCGAGCCTCTGCCGAAGATCGACGTGCCGCCGCAGACGCATGCGC
>JAEXCG010000192.1 GCA_023402355.1 Bacillota bacterium
CTCCCGGGGCAGGGCGTGCACGGCGACGCACCCCACCTCCTCGTCCATGCCCCAGGAAAGGCAGGCCGCCGCGGCCATCTGCGTCGCGCGCTCCAGGTCGTTCGCCGCGCCGTTCGTCACCGCGTCCTCGCCCAGCAAAATGCGCTCCGCCGCGCGCCCGCCCAGCGCCACCGCGAGGTTCGCCCAAAGCTCCTCCCGCGAGACGAAGGCGCTGTCCGGCGGCACGGCCATGCTGTAGCCGCCCGCGCCGTTCACGCTGGGGATGATGCTCACCGCGCTGAGCCGGCTTCGCGGCATCAGCAGCAGGGTCAGCAGTGCGTGGCCCGCCTCGTGCACGGCCGTCACCCGGCGCTCGCGCTCGGGCAGCGCGCCGCCCACGCGCTCCTCGCCCACCAGCAGGGTCGAAAACGCGCGGCGCACGTCCGCCTCCTCGATCTTTTCCGCGCCGCGCTGCACGGCGTAGATCGCCGCCTCGTTGAGCATGCTCTCCAGCTTCGCACCGCTGAAGCCCACCGTGTCCTGCGAGAGCGCGTCCCAATCGATCGCCCCGCTGAAGGGCTTGTCCTTCGCGTGCAGCGCGAGAATCCGCGCGCGCTGCTCTCGCCCCGGCAGATTTACCGCGATGTGGCGGTCAAAACGCCCCGGGCGCAGCAGCGCCTCGTCCAGCGTGTCGATGCGGTTCGTCGCCGCCAGCACGACGATGCCGCTGTTTTCCTCAAAACCGTTCATCTGCGTGAGCAGGGCGTTCAGCGTCTGCTCGCGCTCGTCGCTCGACGCGCCGTCGCGCCGCTTGCCCAGCGCGTCGATCTCGTCGATAAAGATCACCGCGCGGCCCGATTTCTTCGCCTTCGCGAACAGGTCACGCACGCGCGCAGCGCCCACGCCCACGTAGACCTGCACGAAGTCGGAACCCGAAACCGCGTAAAACGGAACGCCCGCCTCGCCCGCCAGCGCCTTGGCCATCAGCGTCTTGCCCGTGCCCGGCGGTCCGTAGAGCAGCACGCCGCGCGGAATGCGCGCGCCAAACTTGCCGTAAACCTCCGGATTTTTGAGCGCGTGCGCCAGCGATTTGAGCGAGGAAAGCGCTTCCTCGTTCGCGGCCACGTCCGTAAAGCGAAGCGTCGGGGACGCCTCCGCCACGTCCATCGCGGACGCCTTCGCCATGCCCGCCCGCGCGCGTCCGGGGGATCGCACGATCGCGATCACCGTGCCCACGAGCAGCGCGCCCACGAGCAGACGGGTCACCGTCTCCTGGCTCGGCGCTTGTGCGCGCGGCAGCGCGTAAAACAGCGCGGCCGCGAACAGGCCCGCCGCCACCAGGAGCAAAACGTTTCTCGCCACGCGGCTGGATTGATTTCTCACATTTGCCACCTCATTATAATTTCATCACAAATGAACGCACACATTATACCGTCTTTGAGCCGCCGCGTCCACGGCCAAATACTGGCTGTGTAATGTTCCCTTGCGCAGGTGAAACTGTCCTTAGCTTATTTGGAGGGGCGCATGATGAAAAAAAAGCCGGTGCGCATTGCGCTGATCGTGCTGCTTAGCCTGCTCGTGCTTTGCGTGGGCGGCTTTGCCTTTGTTTATTTCGCGTTCGACGTGCCGAACTGGCAGAAGATCGATCCCGAAAAAATTCTCAATTTGCAGCAGACCTCCCTCGTCTACGACGGGGAGGGCAATCTGGTACAGACGCTGCAGGCGCGGGAGAATCGCACCGTCGTGCCGATTTCGCGCATTCCGCGCCACGTGCAGGACGCTTTTATCGCGGCGGAGGATTTGCGCTTTTACAAGCATTCCGGCTTCGATCTGGTGCGCATCGCGGGCGCGCTCGTCAACGACATCAAGACGCGCTCCCTGCGCGAGGGCGCGAGCACGATCACGCAGCAGCTCGTCAAGCTCACGCACCTGACGCTCGACAAAACATTCGCCCGCAAGCTCGAGGAGGTCTACCTCGCCTGGCAGCTCGAGCAGGACTTCACCAAGGATGAAATTCTGGAAATGTACCTCAACTACATCTACTTCGGCAACGGCGCTTACGGCATTCAGGCCGCGGCGCAGACCTATTTCGGCGTGGACGTCGAAGACCTGACGCTCGTGCAGGCGGCGGGGCTTGCCGCCGCCATCAAGGCGCCCGCCGCCTTCGCGCCGCACATCAAGCCGGAGGCGAACCGAAACCGGCGCAGCTACATCCTGCGCACGATGGCTGAAAACGGCTTTGTCACGGAGGAAGAGGCGCAGGAGGCTGAAAACACCTCGCTTTGGGTGCTCCAGCGTCAGCCCAGGGAGAATACCTACGGCTGGTTCGTGGACGAGGCGCTGCGAGAGGCGGAGGATCTGCTCTCCGTCTCCTCGGACGACCTGCTGGGCGGCGGTTATCAGATCTACACCACCTTGAACCCGCGCCTTCAGGAGATCGCGGATACCCTCTACGAGGACGACGCCTATTTCCCGGACGACGCCAGGGACGGCACGCCCGCACAAAGCGCGCTCAGCGTCGTGGACGTGAAGACCGGCGCCGTCGTCGCGATGGTCGGCGGGCGGGAATACAGCGTGCGCCGCGGCCTGAACCGCGCCATTCAGATGGAGCGCCAGCCCGGCTCCGCGCTCAAGCCCCTTTCCGTGTACGGCCCCGCGCTGGAGCTGGGCTATACGACCGCCAGCGTGCTGCTCGACGAGCCGGGCGACTTCAACGGCTACACGCCCAAAAACGCGAGCGGGAAATACTACGGCCGGGTCAGCATGCGCTCCGCGCTCAAGAGCTCATTAAACCTGCCCGCCGTCCGCCTTTTGCAGGAGATCGGCCTGCCCGCGGCCAGCAGTTATTTAGGCCGCTTCGGCATCACGGCCGACGGCAAGGATCAGAACCTCTCCCTCGCGCTAGGCTCCATGGCGTACGGCGTCACGCCCACCCAGCTCGCGGCCGCCTACGCGGTGTTCGCGTCCGGCGGCGTCTACCACGAGCCCTACGTGATCTCCCGCATCGTGGACAGCTCCGGCAACACGGTCTACGCCTACGACGCCCAGCCCGTTCAGGCGATCTCCAGCCAGAACGCCTTCCTCATGACCTCCCTGCTGCAAACCGTGACGGCCAGCGGCACCGGCTCCAAGCTGCGCACACTCGGCTTCCCCGTCGCCGGCAAGACCGGCACGGTCTCCATGACCGGCGGCAACCGCGACATCTGGATGGCCGCGTATACCCCGGAGTACGCCGTCGTCACCTGGATGGGCTTTGACAACACGGACAGCACGCACAAGATTCCCAACGGCACCACCGGCGGCGGCAAGACCGCCCTGCTGGCCTCCGCATTCTTAAGCAAAGCGCTCGAAGGCCGCGAGTCTCCCGACTTCACGCAGCCCGACGGGCTCGTCTGGCTCACGCTGGACAAGCGCGCCATGCAGCTCACCGGCCAGGCGATGCTGGCCAGCGACATGACGCCCGAAAAGTACCGCTACGGCGAGGTGTTCCTGGAAACCAACCGGCCTTATGAGGTCAGCACGGTCTGGAATCCGCCCCTGCCGCCCGTAAACTTCTACATCACGAACGCGGAGAACGGAAAACCCGTGCTGAGCTTCACCGCCGCGCAGTACGCGCGCTACCGCATCGTGCGCGAAAGCGGAGACGGCACCTCCGAGCAGCTCACCGAAATGGTGCTCGAGGCGGGAAATACCGCGGCCTATACGGATGAAAGCGCGCAGGTCGGCGTGACCTATACCTACCGCATCATCCCGATTCACGAGGAGCTCTTGCAGGAGGGCACGTGGCTGGAGGGACAAAGCGTCGCGCAGGTCGCACAGGCCCAATGGACCTACGAAGGCTTTCTGGGCGGCATCCTCGACTTTCTCACGCCCGCGCAGGAACCGTCGCCCGCGCCACAGGAACAGACGTCCCTGTTCTGGTGAGCGGAGTTCAGGCCCGCTCCGCACCGTCAAAGTACGCTTTGTTGTACAGGTAGGACGGGTCGTCGGGCCATCGTTCGCCCACACGCTCGTTCAGCACACGCGCAAGCTTTCGGTCGCCCATGCGGTCGTAGCAGACGCATAGCTGGATCAGCGGTACGTAGTCGTAGCATTCAGGCTGTACGAACGCGCCGGATCGCGGCTCCGCCTTGCACGCGAGCGCCCGCTCGTACCAGTAGGCCGCCGCGCGATAGTTCTGCGCCTCTAAAAAAGCGGCGCCGATCTCGCAGCAGGTCTCGGCCCTCGGTACGTCCATCGCGAACGATCGAAAGCGCATGGCCTGCGCCTCCTCCCCGCGCCCCAGCGCGCTAAGACACCGCGCCGCCCCCCGGCAGGCGTCGATCCGGTTTTCAAGCCAGCCATCCGGCAGTTCCAGAAACGCTTCAAACGAAGATAGCGCCTCCTCAAACCGGCCGTGGTCGCTCAGCTCGCGCGCGTAATAAAACCGCTCTCTCGGCCCAAGCTGCTTGCCCTGTGCGAGCAGCTTTTCGTATATGCGCAAGTTCCGGTCGCCGTCGCCAGCCCCTTCCTTTTTATGAGACACCGCCGCGTCCCCGTAGACGATTCGGCCCGCAGGCGTGACGGCCTCATGCACCGCGCCCTCCCAGCGAAAGCCCATCGACCGGCGCAGCAGCCTTTCTCGGTAGTAGGTCATCGCCGGAACGCCCCGATCGTCGAAGCCGATTCGGTAAGGCAGCATCACCACGTCGGCCGTCTCCCCGATCGTCTTCTTCAGCTCGATCAGTCTTTTTGCGTCCTCGGGTTCGATCACGTCGTCGGCGTCCAGCCATAGGATGAAGTCCCGCGTCGCCTTTGAAAAGGAAAAGTTGCGCGCCAACGAAAAGTCGTCCTGCCATTCAAAATCGTACACCCGCGGCGTAAATGCCCGGGCGATCTCCCGCGTGTCGTCTTCAGAGCCCGTATCGACGACGATGATCTCATCCACCGTTTCTTTAGCGCTTTCCAGGCAGCGTCCGAGATGCCTGTGCTCGTTGCGCACGATCATGCACAGGCTGATCGTGGCGTAGGCGATGGGTTCGTTCATGTCCTTTCCCTCCCGCACATTCGTCTTTTACCGCTCATAGTGTATGTCAGGGGAAGCGCGGCTGGAACCGGCTTCCCACTTCTAAGGAAAAGGGTGATTGTTTTGCCGATTTATAATAGCCGAAATTCCCGTTGCGCTAGCGTACTTGGCAGCGTACCTTACGCCACGTCTCCTTACGCCACGTCTCCTTACCCCTCCTGCCCGCTGCCCCAGCAAACAAACTGCTGCATGCCTCCCTGCCCGCCTTCCTGTCCGTCGCCTTGTCCGCCTCCCTGCTGCATTCCGGGTCCGACGGGCCCGACCGGGCCGACTGGACCTGCGGGCGGACCGACCGGACCCACCGGGCCAACAGGCCCCACCGGCGCTACCGGTGCTCCGGGCATGAACGGCGCAATGGGGCCGACCGGGCCCACCGGCGCACCGGGGATGAACGGTGCGATGGGGCCCACCGGTCCTACCGGCGCCAACGGCGCGGCGGGCGCTACCGGACCTACAGGCGCTAACGGTGTTGCGGGTCCCACCGGCCCTACGGGCGCCACCGGTGCAAATGGCGCGGCGGGCGCCACCGGCGCTACAGGCGCGACTGGCGCCACCGGTGCCACGGGCGCTACCGGCGCAAATGGCGCGGCGGGGGCTACTGGCCCCACCGGACCTACGGGTGCCACGGGCGCCAACGGCGCGGCGGGCGCAACCGGCGCTACCGGTGCCACAGGCGCTACCGGCGCAAATGGTGCGGCGGGTGCGACTGGCCCCACCGGACCTACGGGCGCAACCGGCGCGAATGGCGCGGCAGGGGCTACTGGCCCCACCGGACCGACCGGGCCCACAGGCCCCACCGGCCCGACCGGGCCCACAGGCCCCACAGGGCCGACCGGCGCCGCTGCGACCGTCAACGTCGGAACCGTCACCACGGGTGATCCGGGCACGGACGTGCAGGTTACCAACTCCGGCGACGAGAACAACGCTGTTTTGAACTTCGTCATTCCCCGCGGCGAGCCGGGCGGCGGCACCCCCGAGGTATTGGCAACCGTCGACGCAACCGCGCAGCCCACGAGCGCGGGCGGGGCGTTGGTCTTCACCGACACGCCGCTGGTATCCGGCACGACCCTTTCGCACAGCGCCGGTTCCGCCGACGTAGTCATCAGCCAGACCGGCATCTATCAGGCTACCTTCCACGGTGCGGCGGCCGTAGATGCCGGAACCACGATCCCGGCAGAGCTCACCGTGCGGCTGACGCTGAACGGCACCGCCATCTCCGGCGCGGTGGCGCATCACACCTACACCGCTTCGAACGAAGTCGCCACGCTGCCGATGAGCGTGCCTTTTGAGGTAACCGCAGCCCCGGCGAATCTGGAAGTCATCGCGGAGCCTGCCGGCTTCACCTTCTCGGATATTTCCTTTACCGTCGCCCGTCTGGGCAGCTAAATCTGTTTCGCGCGGCTGCATGCCGCAGGCTTTCCGGGACGGTTTCACCCTTGGGTGGAGCCGCCCCGGTTTTATCTTTCTGTATTGCGTTGCAGAATGCGGCACCTCGACGCGCGTTTTATCGCGAATCAACGCCGCAGGCCCGCATAGACACTGGACAACGTCTGGGGATTTCAACTGCCATCACGGGTTCGTAGCTGTTTGGAGCAGGAATGCCCGGCTCACCTGACTTTTCATCACGTCCCTAACGGTTTATGCCGGTTTAAGCGAACCGGTTATATATCACGGTGGGCGGGGCCGATTTCTTCAGCCAGAATACAATCATTTGGATTTTAAGAGCCCCTTGACACCTTTTCTTCGCCTTTTCGCGGCAAGCGCTATCGTCTTACGCAGGACAATTGGCTTAAACCTGTAAACAAATATGAAAGCGCTCGCACAGCTTAGCCGTACGAGCGAGTATTACTATTGGATATTTAGATGAAATGAGCCCTAATCCGGGAGGCCCCATTCAAAGGAGCCGCCTTCCTTTGACGCATATTGCGATCAGTCGCATTCAGCTCTGTCTTCCAGAGATTTCTGCACAGCCCTAAGGTGAAAGCGCACCGCTTCCTGCGCGGCCCCAACGTCCCGCGCGAGAATCGCATCCACGATCGCTCGATGTTCCCGGCCGATAGCCTCCCGCCGCTCCTGTACCTGCAGGCTGAGCGCCTTGATCTCGCGGATCAGCTCGTAATACGTATCGATGAATGAGCAGAAAAGCCGGTTGCCCGAAAGCTCCGCCAAGCGATAATGAAAATACCGGTCGAGCTGCGTGCCGTCTTCATTTGCGTCGTCCAGGACGTTTGAAAGGGCTTCCAGCTCTCGGTCGGACGCGCCGCGGATGATGTTCTCCACCGCGCGGCATTCCATGACCTCGCGAAACTCGAGCAGATCGCGGTACGTCGCCTTGCGCAGCTGGTCGGAGAGGGATCGCGCAAAATCGTTCCCGACGACGGATTTGATGAACGTCCCGCCTTTCGGCGTGCGCGAGAGATAGCCGCGCGCCTCCAAAATGGTGAGCGCCTCGCGCAGGATTCCCCGGCTTACGCCGAGCTGCTCCGCAAGCTGCGCCTCCGGCGGCAAGCGGGAGCCCTCCTTCAGTTCGCCGCTGCGCATGGCGTCGGTGATCTGCTCAGCGATCCGATCCGACAAACGCTGATCCTGGATGGGATGGAAGCCCTTCATGTGCATGCCCCCTTGCTGATGGATGTATCACGCCCGTGCGAGGCTCAGGGCGGCCAGTTTGTCCGCCACCTCGCAGATGTCTATTCCCTTGGTAAAGAGCAGGCAGGTTCCCGTGGGATAACGAGGCTTTTCCGCCCATGCCGTCGGAATGGCCGCGTGGCCGTATTTAGCCCCCAGCACGGCGCCGCAGATCGCCCCGATGGTGTCCGCATCGCGTCCAAAATTGCCCGCCCAGGTGACGCCCGTGCGGAAATCACGGTGCGCCAGCTTCAGCACGCCGAACGCTCCGGCAACCGCCTCGCACACCGCCGCCTTGTAGCTCGTCCACAGCTCGTCGTGCAGCGGCATCCACGCCCGCATCAGGTCGCCCTCCGCCTCGTCTGCGATCTCCATCGCGCGCTGCATGGCGTAGGCGTACCATGTATCCGCGGGGATGGGCTTCATCGCGGCGCCAAGGATCTCCTCGATCGTGCCGTCGGCCATCGCCGCGGCCACCGCCGCCGCGACGGACTGCGCTCCCCAGATGCCCTCGCGGTCATGGCTGACGGAGGCGTCGATCTCCGCCAGGGCGATGGCGCGGTCGACGTCGCCCGCGCAGAGCACGCCGATCGGCGCGATGCGCATGGCCGCGCCGTCCGAATGGGCATAGGCATTATACCTGCCCGAAAGGGGCGGGCGTAAGCCTTTTCGTAAATTTCGTGAAGCCTCAAATTCGCTCGCGCCGCCGCGCTTGAGCTCGTCCTGCGTGGCCACGTGCCGCAGCCACGCGTCTACCACGCGCTCGCTCGTCAGCTCGCCGCCGCATTCGATCAGCGTCTGCGCGGTCAGCACGGCGAACTCCGTGTCGTCCGTCGACCAGCTTGCGCCTTTCTTGAAGTCGGTCGTGAATCCGTAGGCCAGTTGATTTTCCTGCGAACGGGATGCGTCGCCGAAGCTGTCTCCGATGGCCAGGCCAATCAGCGCGCCGCGCGCCTTGTCCCGCAGCCGTTCGGGGTTGTTTTTCAGTTCCTGTCTGGTCAGCATGAAATCTTTCCTCCCCTTTTTGCTTCAAGATCGACCGATGATTTATCCGGGATACGGGCTGGGCCGATTCCCCTCGTCCTGAATCCACAGATCTCCAAAGGATGCGCGGCCCATGCGGAACATGCCCAGGCCCACCATGCCGTAGGCGTGGCGGCTGTCGCGCGCGTGGAGCGTAATTTCCCCCGTCGTAAGCCAAAGCTCGTCGCCTTTCGCGCGGAAGGTCAGCTCGTAGGGTTCGCCATGACGCCAGTCGAACGCGGTTCGCGCGAGCACGGTAAGCCTTCCCGCGTCCATGCGCAAGATTTCCAGCGCGCCCTCTCCCGATAAGCCCGCGTAGTAGCCGCGCCGCGCGCCCTGGGCTCGCAGTGCCACGAGCGCCTGCGCACCGTTCTCGAGCGAAACGGTGGTCCTTATTTGCGCGTCGCACATGAAGTAGTTGCCGGTGAAGGCCTGCGCTTCCCGCTCGCACAGCAGGCACAGCCGTCCGTCTTCGACCTCCCAGGCGCCATGGTTGTGCGAAAAG
>JAEXCG010000196.1 GCA_023402355.1 Bacillota bacterium
GAGCTGTGGGGATGATCCTGCTGGCCCTGTGCTTCCGGGCGGCGGGGGTGCTGCTCTGCCTGGTCAAAACGCCCCTCCGGGCCCGGGAACGGCTCTTCTGCGTCCTGGCCTATCTGCCAAAGGCCACCGTCCAGGCGGCCATCGGCTCGGTACCCCTGGCTCTGGGCCTGCCCTGCGGCAAGCTGGTGCTCTCCTGCGCCGTGCTCGCCATCCTGCTCACCGCGCCCTTGGGCGCCCTGGGCATGGACGCGACCTACCGGCGGCTGCTCACGCGCGCGGGGGAGGAAACGGGGGACGGAGCGCGGGAAGGGTAAAGGAATGCCCGCCGCGCAAGGCGCACGGCGGGGCGAGGGGCAGGGCGTAGGGGACGGGTTTCCCGTCCCGCTGAATTTGGAGGATGCGGCGGGGCGAGGCGAGCCGTAGGGGACGGGTATCCCGTCCCGCCGGATTTGAGGGATGCGGCGGGCGCGTGCGAAACCGTATGGCACGGAACTCAGCTCGTTCGGAAGGGAGCGCGGGCACGGCCCGCCGCGGAAGGATGCGAAAAGCGAACGTCGCGGCCGCGTGCGAAAACGCAGGACACATAACTCAGTTCGTTCGGAGGTGGGTGCGGGCACGGCCCGCCCGTCGAAACAACGTAGGCTGCGGCCGCGTGCGAAAACGCAGGACACATGACTCAGCGCGTTCGGAGGTGGGTGCGGGCACGGCCCGCCCTGCCCGCACTGCCCGAAGCCGACAGAGGCACAGGGCGAAGCGCCGAAAAGCGACGGCGGGCGTGGGGCAGCTCCGCCTCCTGATAGAAGAAGGTGAGGGCGGTGAAGCGCAGGGCCGCGACCAGCAGGGCCAGGGCGCTCAGCCAGACGGGGACGGGAAGCGCGTCGTAATAGACGCTGGAGGGCGAACGCAGCAGGAGCTCGAACACGGGCATGCTGGAGAGCAGGCAGAATAACCCGTCCGTCACGAGCAGGGTCACGACGAGCGGCAACGCCCGGCGGCGCAGGCAGACGGCGGCGTCCCACAACCGCGCGCGGCCCCGCGTGAACTCGATGAGCGGCAGCGCGAACGAGAGGAAGGGGAGCGTCAGGATCCACTGCGCGAAGAAGAGCAGCACGTTCAGCGGCGGGGCGGCGGCCTCGTGCAGCAAGGAAAGATGCCTGCCCGCGTTCGCGAGCGGCAGGACGACGAGCTGCGTGACGGCGGCCAGGAGCCAGGCGCGCGGCCAGGCGAGGGGCGCGGTGAAGGCGCGGATCGTCAGGCGCTCGCGGCGCACAAAGGCGGTGCGCATAAGGTGCAGCGCGCAGAGGAAACACATCCACCTGATGATCGCCAGCGAGAAGTTCAGCAGGTGATCCAGGGGATGAGGCAGGTTGAAGTACGCCATCCCGAACAGGTCAAAGCCGTTATCGGGCAGGGAGCGGGCCAGAAAGAGGAGCGCGAGCACGCCCGGCAGCGCGAGGGGCCGCGCGGTGAAGGAGCGCAGCGCCGCGCGCACCGGGTCGAGCGGGGACAGGCGGGCGGGCAGGGGGCGGAGCGGCCGCACCCTCGCCTTTCCCCCGCAGGGCTGCTCGAAGAGGAAGACGAGCGAGGCGTCGAGCAGCACCGTGGTCAGGGAGGTGAACAGGAAGCGGACGACCGTGCCCAGCGAAAAGGCCTTCAGTTCCGCGAGCGGGCCCAACCGCACGTCGACCAGCGCGCCGTTGCCCGTGCTGAAAATCTTCGGCAGGTACGGCAGCAGGACGATCAGCGCGGGCAGCAGGGCGAGGAGCAGCACGAGCGCGAGCAGCGAACCGCGCCGTCCCCGCGTGCCGCGCATGAGCCCGCGCACGCCGCAGGCACCCTCCGAACGGGCGATCGCTACGGGCATGTACAGGCTCATGAGCAGCGGAGCCAGGAACAGCGCGCAGAACACGGGCGTAAGCGACGGCAGGAGATACGCCAGCAGCGCGATGGGGAGGGCGCTCAGCACGAAGAGGGCGGGGGCGAGCAGGACGACGGCGAAGGCCGGCAGCAGGCCGCGGCGAACGCCCCAGGTAAAGGGGGCGAAGAGTGCGCCAAGGCGCGGCGGTTCGCCGCGAACGAGGACGGAGGCGCACGCATGCAGCGAGCCCACGCGCAGGAGGACGGAAAGCGACAGACAGAGGGGAACCGCGAGGAGCCAGTACGCGAGCGGCGGGAGCACGCGCGCGAGCCCGTCGTACACGGGGATCAGCCTGAGCAGGCACGGCACGAACAGCAGGGCGAGCGCCGCCGGGCGCGCGCTGAGGGCGTGCAGGGCCGAGGCGAGCGCGCGGCTCGCGGAGGGGCGGGAAGCGGCGGACGGGGATGCGGACATGGCGAGGCCTCCTTTGGGGCGCGTCGTGGGGGGACGGGATGGCGGGGGACAAAGGCGGGCGAGGCGAGCCGTAGGGGACGGGTTTCCCGACCCGTCGAATTTTGGGGATACGGACGGCCGCGTGCGAGACCGTATGGCACGCAACCCGGCTCGTTCGGAAGGGAGCGCGGGCACGGCCCGCCGCAGGAAGGATGCGAAAAGCGAACGTCGCGGCCGCGTGCGAGACCGTATGGCACGCAACCCGGCCCGTTCGGAAGCGGGTGCGGGCACCGCCCGCCGCCGCCGCTTAGTTTTGCTCGTAGAGGAAGGCGATGGCGGCATAGCGCGGAAGGGATAGCAGGACGTTCAGCCCCCCGCAGACGAGCATAATAGGGCTAAGCGGTCCGGCCTGAATGGGCTGTACGGCGGCCTGAATCAGCGGAAGAGCCTGCTCATAGGTCATGGAAGCGGGAAGCGGGGGCAGGGTGAGCGCGATGGTGACGACCATGTACAGCAGATCGACGCACAGAAAGACGGCGCACAGGGAGACGAAGGATCGACCGGGCCGCACAAAGAAATCGCGCAAGCGGCATTTGCCGCGGGTCATGGCGAGCAGCACCGCCGAGCTCGCGCTCCACAACAGGTTGATTGCGAGCATGACGTACGAAAGGGCGATGGAGAGCGAGATCGTCTGCGCCTCCCCAAGGCCGGAACTGAAGAGCACGAGGATGAGGGAGACGGCGAAGAAGATCACCGGGAAGGCGAGCTGCACGAAAAGAGCCCTGGGGTAAGCGGAAAGCCAGCGGAACGGCTCCGCGAGCGAGGCGGGGCCGGGGCGCTCCCCGCGCGCGAAGACGCGCAGCACGTACAGCGCGGCGGAGGTGTCCGCGAGCGTGGAGAGGGCAAGAAAGACGTATCTCGCGGCGAATTGAAGAAAGGGGTTCGAGGCGGACAGCAGCGTGGGCAAATAGATACACGCCTGGCGCGCGACGTAGGCGAGCGCGCACACGCCCAGCGCGGGCAGGAGGGCGCGGGGAGACGCGCGGAAGGCGGATAGCGCCGCGCGAACCGGGGCGAAAGCGGACGGGCGGGAAGCGGCGGACGGGGATACGGACATGGCGAGGACCTCCTTTAGATATGATGGAAAAGGTGCGATGAAGCGGACAAAAGGAAGCGGTCACGTGGGAGCGGGAACGGGACGGAAGCGGGCGTTCGGGTGCGGGCCCCGCCCGCGAGTTGCCTTGCAACGCAACCTCAGCAGCGGCCGCGTGCGAAACCGAATGGCGCGGAACCCAGCCCGTTCGGAAGGGGCGCGGGCCCCGCCCGCCCGCGAGTTGCCCTGCAACGCAACCTCAGTAGCGGCCGCGTGCGAAACCGCATGTCACGCTACCCAGCCCGTTCGGAAGGGGCGCGGGCACAGCCCGCCCTGCCGAAACAACGTAGGCCGCGGCCACGTGCGAAAACGCAGGGCACATAACTCAGTTCGTTCGGAGGTGGGTGCGGGCACGGCCCGCCGCCCGCCGTTTAGGTTGGGTCGTAGAGGAAGATGAACGCCGCGTCCTGAAGGGAATTGAATAGGCTGACGACGAGATAGCTGAGCGCGCCCAGCGGCGAGAGGACGTCGAACGTCGCCGCATTGCGCAGGAGGTCGGGCAGAGCGTCCGGCTGCGCGAGCGTCAGCAGACCCGGCAGCGCGCGAAGCAGGGTGAAGAGGGTCGAGAAGAGCAGGAAGAACAGGCAGAGAAAGAGGAGCGGGACGCATTTGGCGCACAGGCCGGTAAACAGACCGCGCAGGCCGCACGCGCCCCTGGATAACGCGTAGGCGGCGAGCGCGTTGAAAAGCAGCAGGGTGCCCGCCACTGTAAACAGGGCGATCAGGGCCGGCATGAGGGGGAGAGGCAGATGAAGGGCGTACGTCACGAGCACCGTAAGCGGAACGGGCGCGGCGGAGGTGAGCATGAACAGCAGGCCGACGGCGAAGGCCATCAGCACCCCGCGGCGAAATCCCCAGGCGAAGGGCTCGAAGAAGGTGCGAAGGCGCGGCCGCTCCCCGCGCACGAAGACGGAGAGGATGAAGCGGATGCAGCCCGCGTGCAGCAGGAGCAGGAGCGCGTAATAGACGGGCGACCAGACGAGCCGGAAGGGGACGGCGGGCAGGAGCGCGGACACCGCGTTATGAATCGGGGTGAGGATTCCCTGAAGCGTTCGCATGAGCAGAAGCAGGACGAGCGCCGCCGGGCGCGCGCTGAGGGCGTGCAGGGCCGAGACGAGCGCGCGGCTCGCGGAGGGGCGGGGAGCGGCGGGAGAAGACGCGGACATGACAAGGCCTCCTTTGGGGCGCGTCGTGGGGGACGGGACGGCGGGGGACAAAGGCGGGCGAGGCGCGATCCGTAGGGGACGGGTTTCCCGTCCCGCCGGATTTGGGGATACAGGCGGGCGAGGGCGAGCCGCCGGGGACGGGTTTCCCGTTCCGTCTAATTTGGGGGGATGCGGCGGGGCGAGGCGAGCCGTAGGGGACGGATTTTCCGTCCCGCGGAATAGAGGGGATGCAGGTGGTCAGGAGAGGGCGAGGCGTAGGGGACGGGTTTCCCGTCCCGTCGAATTTGGGGGGATGCAGGTGGTCAGGCGAGGCGAGCCGTAGGGGACGGGTTTGCCGTCCCGCCAAATTTAGGGGGCACGGGCGGCGGCGCGCAAGGGCGCGGCGTCAGCCGTCCGCGAGCGGGCACGGGCCCTGCCCGCCGTAGAGGAAGGGGAGTGTAACGCACGAAAGAAGATGGAGCAGGCTGAATCCCAGCAGAGGATAGATATATGAATAGACGGTCTGCGACGCGGACTGCGTCTGCGCAGGCAGCGGCAGCGCGACGCCGAAGAGACTGCCGAGCAACGAAAAGCGCAGCAGCGCCGGGAGCCACCGCTTTATGTCCCGCAGCAGAGCATGAAAGCCGTCTATATCGGGCGAAAAGGCGAAGCTGGCGCGCGCGTGCGCTACGATCATCGCAGTCAGCAGGTCGGTCGCGTAAAAGTACAGGATGACGCATGCGAACTTCAGGGGTTGAGGCAGCGGCTCGACCGCGAGCGCTGCCACAGCGAATAGAAACGTCAGGCCGCTCTGAAGCAAAATGAAGCACGAGGCTGTCAGCACGGCGCGCCCGACGCCATGCCGTGCGCCGTGCGTGCAAGGGAGGATGAAGGCGGAGAGGCGCGCGGGCTTCCCCAGTACGAGCGTCTCGCGCGCAAAGCACAGCGCGCTGACGGTGACGAGTTCGACGGCGACGTCGAACAAAAAGGGAAGGACGAGGGATACCGGCTTTGGAAACAGCGCGGCGTTTGAATGCAACCACCTGCCCGGAAGGAAGATGACGGCTACGACAGCCTGCGCCGCCAGCAGCATGAGCAGCGCGCGGGGCGACCTGCGAAGGGCGCGAAGCCCCGCGCGCAGGGCGGGGATAACGGCGGGTTTTGAAGAAACAGGCTCTGCTTCTGGATTTGACATAGGCCCTCCTTGATTAGTTCACATACAGGGGATTCTCATAGTGTTCAGCGTTTTTCGGTTTGACGACAAATTTTCCGCTATAAGCGTCCCAACTGTAGTGCAGACGTTCTGCGCTTGAGCAATGAATGGTTTCGCTGACTTTGCCTCGCGGGAGCAACGTGGACGTACTGGCGTATTCAAAAAATTGTGTGAGATCATCCAAGGGATACTTTGACACAAACTGTGTAAGCATTCCAGGTCCTTTGGTACCCTGTTCCCAAATAGCACCGGCTTTAACCAGAGTTAGGAATGCAGATACTAAATTACTCCCTAGAAAATCCACGACGTCTCCCACCCGATCGGGCGTCCGTGATATAAGCGTATAGCTGTATTCGTCCCATGAGCTGTTCTTGTCCAGGGTTTCCGCACCGGCTCCATTGTTTGGATTGACGAAGCGCACGATATAACCGCCGTTGACCGGCGTCATCTCCACGCGGTCGTAATCCGACGCGTACGGCACGTCGAACCCCTCTTTGAACAGATACAGGCGTATATCGTCAATCCCGGACGACGTTTCCTTTGTGACCGGAACCGTGACGCTACCTCGCGAGCCCTTTTCACCGGCCTTGTAAAGGGAGGAAAATGTGGAGCCATACCCGTACTTTTCAAAGCGCACCGCGCGCGTCAAAGTCTCGCTGGGCATCGACTTGTCGCGCCTTGAACCGCGCAGAGACGGCGTTTTGGTCTTGTCCCCGAAGACGGTCAGGATCAGATGATCGACGTCTACCGTACGGCTTCCCGCCTTTATCCCAGCCGGAAGGACGGAGAGGCTCGCCTCCTTCAGCGTGGCCGCCGATTGCGACGCGAGGGTCGATTGGATGAGCTCCTTTTCCTCCTCCGTCAGGGGCCGTCCGAGCTGCATCTCGAAGGCCGCGAGCCTTTTGGGGTCGAGCTGCCCGGCGGCCGGTTTGCGCCCGCCGCTTCCCGTGTTCCCGGCCTCGTCCGCCTTCTTTGTGGGCGTGGGCGAGGGCGTGGCGGTCGGGTCGGGCGTGCCGCCCGGCTAGGGCTGAAGGCCTTCTGCGCTGGGCGTCGTCTGGGGCGCGGCGAGGGCCTCCCCGTCCTGCGCATCGCCGGACGGCTTCCCGGGCGTCTGCCCCCGCGCGCCGGACAGCACCTGCGCGGCGAGCTTCGCCGAGAGGGCCGGCGCTTCCCCCTTGTCCGAGGGCATCTGCGGTCCGTATACGGCGTTTACGGCCCGCGGAGCGCCCTCTTCCTTCGCGGCGAGAAGCTGGCGCACCAGGTCGTTAAAGGCGACGAACCGGCGCTGGTTTGGCGTGCGCGGCGTGTAGCGGCCCTGCGCGTCCGTGTCCGGCACGTCGTTTAAGAAGTCGTGCTGGCCCCGGAAAAGATAGTCGTCCAGCTGGGCATCGCTTAGGTTCTCGACGCCCAGCAGCTTTGCGGCCTCCATGATGCGCCCAGCGCTGGAATTCCCTGATAAGCCCGGGTTTGTCTGTGCGCGCGGGACGTTGCCGCCGCCGGCGTTGCGCTGCGCTGCCGCGCCCTCGCCTCGGCTCCCGGTCCGGTTCGTCCGTCCTTCGCCGTTCTTTGGCGTCGTTGCCGCGAGGGTCTGGATCCCGTTTCCAAGGGTACCATTCTGCGGCAAATCCCGCAAACCCTCCCCCGAGAGAAGTTTTTGCGCTTCCTCCCGCAGCCTTTGTTCGCGTTTGTTCTGGTCGAGTAGATTCTTCATGTTCCTGCTTCCTTTCATGCTTTTGCGGGTTCGTCCCCGGGCGCGTGCGCGCCTTTGGACGGCCCGCTTTTTCGTCCGGTGTTTTACCAACATAGGCCCCTTTTTTCAACTCGAAAATGAAAATAAACCCGGAAAATTTGGTTGACGCCCGCGTTTGGGCCCCGAATGGGGGGTGAAAACGCGGGCGTCAACCAAATTTTGTGAAGAAATTTTCTGTTTTGTGGTTGAAAAAAACCGAAATGTTGGTAAAACATAGGGCGCAAAAATTGCAATACGACGGCTGCCCGCGACAGCGGACGGCACGGAAAGGGGGAGGGGCCGATGCGGACGGAGGGGCCGGGCCCGCGCGAGCGGCGCGCCGCACACCTGTACTACATCGAGGGACGAAGCCAGCGGCAGGCCGCGCAGGAACTCGGCCTGGCGCAGAGCACGGTATCCCGGATGCTGCGCCGCCCGGCGGTGCAGGCCTATGTGGACCGCCTGACGGAGGAGGCGACGCGGGACACGGCGCGCATCGTGAAGCTGGCGAGCCTGCGCGCGGCGCGGCGGGAGATCGAGCTGCTGGAGAGCACGAACCCGACGGCGAGCCTCGCGGCGTGCAGGGACCTGCTGGACCGGGCGGGGCTCAAGTCGCTGGCGGACCAGCGGGTACACGTGGAGCTGTCCGGGTGCGAGATCGGGATGATCGGGGAGGTGGAGGAGGGTGCGGATACGCCTGAACTACCAGCCGACGGATAAGCAGCGGATGTTCCACGGGTCTACCGCGTTCGAGGTGCTGTACGGCGGGGCGGCGGGCGGGGGGAAGAGCTACGCGTGCGTGTGGGACGCGCTGCTGCGCTGCCTCAAGCACCCGGGGACGGAGGCGTACCTGTTCCGCAAGACGTATCAGGAGCTGGAAAAGAACCTGATCGCGACCGCGCGGCGGATCATCCCGCCGGAGCTGGGCACGTACACGTCCTCGAGCTACACGTACCGGCTGCTCAACGGCTCGGCGCTGCGCTTTTGCCACTGCAACCACGAGGCGACGGACAAGCTGCGCTATCAGGGGGCGGAGATTCACTGGCTGTACATCGACGAGCTGACGCACTTTCAGCAGGAGACGTACGAGTACCTGCGCACCCGCGTGCGCGCGGGCAGGAGCCTGGGCATCCGGCCGGTGGTGCGCTGCACGTCCAACCCCGGCGGGCCGGGCCACGCCTGGGTGCGCCAGCGCTTTGTGGATTCCGCGCCGCAGGGCACGCTGCACGCGATGCCGGTGTACTCCGAGGTGCTGGGCGAGACGCAGCAGCGCACGGTGCAGTACATCCCGGCGCTGGCGACGGACAACCCGCACATCACGAAGGACTACATCTTCGAGCTGGAGCAGAAGCCCCCGGCCCTGCGCGACGCGCTGCTGCTGGGGCGCTGGGACGCGTTCGAGGGCCAGGCGTTCCCGGAATGGGTGAACGACCCGGCGCACTACGGCGACCGGCTGCGCACGCATGTGATCGCGCCGTTCGAGATTCCGGCGCACTGGCCGCGCTACCTGTCGTTCGACTACGGCTACAGCAGGCCGTTTTCCTGCGGGGTGTGGGCGGTGGGCGAGCGCGGCGAGGTCTACCGCTACCGGGAAATTTACGGCTGCACGGGCGCGGCGAACGTGGGCGTGCGGCGCTCGCCGGGCGAGATCGCGATGATGATCGAGGAGGGGATCGACGGCGAGCGGCGCGAGGGCATCCGGTTTTTCGGCGTGGCGGACCCGAGCATCTGGGACGGCAGCCGGGGGACGAGCGTGTACGAGCAGATGCGGGCCGTGTCGCCGGGGCTGTACTTTGCGCCGGCGGTGAACGCGCGCATCCCGGGCAAGGCGCAGGTGCACGAGCGGCTGAAGTTTGACGCGCAGGGGCGGCCGATGATGCAGGTATTCACGACCTGCCGGGACTTCATCCGCACGTTCCCGGCGCTGGTGTACGACGGGCGGAAGGTGGAGGACATCGACACGGACGGGGAGGACCACATCTACGACGAGACGCGCTACTTCCTGATGTCCCGACCCATCGCGCCGGGGGCGTCGGCGCCGCCCGCGCGCGCGGGCTACGACCCGCTGGGCTAGGCGAGGGCACGGCGGCGGGGGCACGCGGGGCGCAAGGCAACGACGCGGCGGCGAGGGCACGTCGGGGCGCAAGGGAACGCCGCGGCGGCGAGGGCACGTCGGGACGCAAGGGAACGTCGCGGCGGCGGGGGCACGCGGGGCCGGGCGGGACGGGAAACCCGTCCCCTACGGGCGCGACCGCCGGGGCCAATGCATGGCGACGAAGATGCACTGGGCTGGCCACGCGGTAGGGGCGGGGTTTCCCCGCCCGGAACAGGCGGCGACGCTTGCGAACGACGCGGCGGCGAGGGCACGCGGGGCCGGGCATACGGGCACGGGCGCGACCGCCGGGGCAAATGCACGGCGACGAAGATGCACCGGGTCGTCCCCGTGTAGGGGCGGGGTTTCCCCGCCCGGAACACGCGGCGACGCTTGGGGAACGCCGCGGCGGCGAAGGCACGGCAGGCCGGGCAGACGGGCACGGGCGCGACCGCCGGGGCCAATGCGGGCGGCAAGGATGCACCGGGCTGGCCACGCGGTAGGGGCGGGGTTTCCCCGCCCGGAACAGGCGGCGGCGTTTG
>JAEXCG010000070.1 GCA_023402355.1 Bacillota bacterium
GGTACGCCTAACGCGGCGCCCACCGGCGCTCCCCAGCGCCCCGTCGCCCAGACCGGCACGCCTAATGCGGCGCCCACCGGCGCTCCCCAGCGCCCCGTCGCTCCGACCGGTACGCCTAACGCGGCGCCCACCGGCGCTCCCCAGCGCCCCGTCGCTCCGACCGGCGCACCGAATCCGGCGCCTACGGGCACGATGCCGCAGCGCACGAATCCTTATCTCGCGGGCCGCGCGAGCGGCACTACCGGTACTACCGGCGTGACCGGCACTGTCGGCGCGACCGGCGCGGCACCGGCAAAGCCCGCGCGCCCGGCGAATCCGCCGAGCCCGGCTTCAAAGCCCGAGGCCCAAACGCCTGAAACGGAGGGCGCGGAACATCGTCGCCGCCGTGTACGGCCGAAGGACACGGATCATCCGCTCGACCTGTAAAGCCCACCCAAATCCAAACGGGAGCAGTTCCACGCGAACTGCTCCCGTTTTTGTATGGCAAGTATACTTAAATATAGAATTTACGATCCGTCGGGGCTGTTCAGAGAAATAAACGCACCGATGCAAGGCCAAAAAACGGCTTTTCGATCTGTCAAGACCCCCAAGCCGCCATCCACAAGGATTTATGGAATAGAGGGGTGCACTGATTAGCAGAAAGAGAACAGAGAGCGCCAAAAAAGGGCGTTTTGTTTTTTTCATTGACCTGCGCTTCTTTTTTCGTATAATCTCTTCGTTGCGAGCCGCCTCAACAGGCGTCAATACGACAGACTCAGTCAGCCGTCATCCGTGTATTTCAACCGGTACAAACTTTTCATAGGACCCCTCTTCATTCAGCGCATATCCCTGACCGTTTGCGGCCTGAAAGGAAAAATAGTCGCCCGCAGGCAGCGCAAGGTCTTCCATGATCGCCATGATCGTGCCCCCGTGAACGATAAAAGCGTAGGTGCCGTCGGGCAGAGATCGCGATACCTGCCGAAAAGCGCGCGCACAGCGCGCCGCAAACGCCGGGCGGCTCTCTCCCCCGGGAAAGGGAAGGAGACCGCCTGAATCCACCCAGCGCTGATAATCCGTCCGACCATTGAGCTGCGCGTAGTTCAGGTTCTCAAACGCCCCGAAATCACACTCCCGGAAGTCCTCCACGATTTGAAGGGGGCTGCCCGGGTAAAGGCAGCGCGCCGTCTGGATACATCGCCGCATGGGGCTTACAAACACCCCGCAGACGGGCGGATAAGAAAAGCGAAGCAGCTCCTCTATGCCCTGCCGGCAGAGCGGCTCGTCCGTTCGGCCGATGTAGCGCCCCTCCAGGTTGCCCTGCGTGCGGCCATGGCGAATCAGCAAAAAGGTCTTCATTTGATCCGCACCCCGATGCCGCAGACCACCCGCGTCACACACTGCGCGTGCTGGGCGAGGACGCACAGCGCGCGGCCCACCCCCTCGCGCCAGGCCCGGTCCTGCGCGCGCATAGGGACGATGCCCGCGCCGATTTCATCGCAGACGACGACCGCGTCCGGATGGCGGTCGCACAGCCTTTGCGCGAGATCGCGCGGGTCTTCCTGCCGTGCGAGCGCCTGACGGACCGTCTCGTGAAAATCCGTGAACAAAGGCGCGTCGGGATTCTCGCGCGCGGCGAGCTCCCGCTGCCCCTGATACGCGCCGCCGATGTACAGCTTCATCACAAATGCCCTCCCAGGATGATCAAGTAGAGACAGACGAGCTCCGTGACCTGAACAAACCAACCGGCCAAATCCCCGGTCACGCCGCCAAAGCGTCTGTAGGCAATGTGCCGGTAATAAAGAAAGCAAAGAAGCGCGGCGGCCCACACGAGCAGCGAGCGCCAGCGGAGCGTAAAGGCCCACACGAGCAGGCAGAAAAGCAGATAAAGGCCGGAGGAGATCAGCACCGCCCTTTCCCGCGCGGCCCGGGCGAACCCCGCGAGCATGCCGCCTGCGCGCGCCTTTTGAAACACGGCCATCGCCGCGGCGCTGAGCGCGCGGGAGAGCACGAAGGCCGGCAAAAGCGCGGGCGCGGGCGAAAAATCCGCTTCGCTGACGATGCCCGCGAAGAGCAGCAGGTAGGCGGCGCAGCCGATAACGGCGAAGGCGCCCGTGTGCGGGTCCTTGAGGATTTCCAGCCTCCTCTCCCGCGGCTGATAGGAGGACAGCGCGTCCATCGTATCCATGAAGCCGTCCATATGGATGCCGCCGGTGATGAAGAGGGGGATGGCCGCCCCGACCGCGCCGCGCAGGAAAGGCCCCAGCGAAAGGGAATCGCACAGCCAGAGCCACGCGCCCAGCGAGAGCCCCACCAGAGCGCCGACGAGGGGAAAAAAGCACATGCTGTAGCGTCGGTTTTCATCGCTCCAGGCGACGCCCGGGACAGGGATCTTGGAGTACGTGGAGAAAGCGACGCAAAGCGATTTCAGCCAAAGCACGGCAACGCTCCTTTCACTGGGACGGGTATAGAATAAACCACCTCGACGGCGCAGTCCGCCAGGGCCGCCGTCCGCGCGTTGAGCTGGGCGAGCGCCTGCATGTAGGCCTGTACCTCCGGCGTATAGGGCTCCCCATCGGAAAAGACGTCGTTGGTGACGACGATCAGGTGCTTACAGCGCCGGGACAGCGCCTTGATCGCCGGAAAAACGCGGCCCACGTCCCCTGCGCCAAACATCTCGTTGGCCACCAGGTTCGGCAGGCACTCCAGCAACGCGCAGGCTCCCTCCGCTACGGCCGTCCCGCGCAAATCCAGCGGGCATTCGAGGGTTTCATAGCCCCTGCCCGCCCGCTGCGCCCGATGGCGCAGGACGCGCAGGCGCGATTCCTCGTCGCAGACCTGCATCGTGGCGATGTAATAGCGCCTCTCCCCGGCGGCAAGGCGGTCCATCAGGCGCTCGGCGTAGACGGACTTGCCGCAGCCGCTGCCCCCCGTTATCAAAGCGATCATCTCGATCCCTCCTGCGGCGTATAAGCGCCCATGCCCAGGCTGCTGAAGGTGTGCGTGCCGCCATACACCCGCGCGGCCATATCGAGGAGCGGGAAGAGCGCCACCGCGCCGGTGCCCTCCCCCAGCGCCATGTCCGCGTGAAGGACGGGGCTGAGCGACAGCGCCCCAAGGACGATAGCCGCCGCGGGCTCGCGCCCCTTATGCGAGGGCAGCATAAAATCCCGGCAGGCGGGGCACAGACGGGCTGCCAGCAAGGCCGCCGCCCCGGAAACCGCGCCGTCGATGACCATCGGCACGCGGTGCGCCGCCCCGCCGATAAAGGCGCCCGCCATCCCGGCGAGATCGAAGCCGCCAACCTTGCACAGCACGTCCAGCGCGTCGGCGGGGTCGGGGCGGTTGATCGCGAGCGCCCGCCTTATGACGGCGACCTTGCGCGCAAGGCCGTCGTCGTCAAGGCCCGCGCCCCGGCCGGCGACCTGGGCCGGGTCGAGGCCCAGCAGCGCGCAGAGCACGGCGGCGGCGGTCGTGGTGTTGCCAATCCCCATTTCCCCCACCGCGATCAGCCTGCAGCCCTGCGCGCGCAGCTCGCCCACGAGCTGCCAGCCTGTTTTGACAGCCTGCTCCGCCTGCGAGCGCGTCATGGCCGGGCCGCAGGCGATGCATCGCGTCCCCGGCGCGAGGCGTCGGCAGATCAGCGCGGGATGGTCGACGCGCTGCGCCATGCCCATATCCACGGCGACGGCCTGCGCGTTCGCCGCGGCGGCCATGAGGCTCACGTTGGCCTCCCCCCGGGCGATGGACTGCGCCACAAGGGCCGTCACCTCGCTGCCGGACTGGCTGACCCCTTCGGCGACCACGCCGTTGTCCGCGCAGAAGATCAGAGCGCAGCGGGGGGCGAGGGCGACCTCCGGGCTTCCCTGAATGCCCGCGATCTGTACGATCAGGTCCTCGAGCCTGCCCAGCCCGTGCAGGGGTTTGGCGACCGCGTCCCAGCGTGCGCGGGCCGCGCGCATCGCGTCGGCGTCCGGCGAATTCGCGGTAAAGTTCAACGTGCTCATGGCTTTCCTCCTATCGGCGGTCGGGCGGCTGCCCGCATTCGTTGTTTGTCCCTACAGGATAAGGCGGATCAGCGCGAGCAGCGCCGCCATCAGGCCGCTGGCGGTGATCGCCAGGCGGCACGCGCGTTCGATGTCCGCATTTTCGGCAGGGCGGTCGGCGTCGCCGATGGTGGGCTTGACAACCGCCTTGCCAAAATACGCATGCGTGCCGCCCAATTGGATGTGGAGCGCGCCCGCGGCGGCGGCCTCGCTCCACGCGCAGTTCGGGCTCTTATGGTTCTTATGGTCGCGCAGGACGATGCGCAGGGCGTTCCCGGCGTCCAGCCCGCAAAAGGGCGCGGCCGCGCAAAGCAGCAGCGCCGTCAGCCGGGCAGGCAGATAATTGAGGACGTCGTCCAGCCGGGCGCTCGACCAGCCGATGTCGCGGTACTTGGGGTCGAGGTAGCCCACCATCGAATCCAGCGTGGAGGCGGCCTTAAACCCCCACAGCAGCACCGGCCCGCCCAAAAAGGCGAAGAGCATCGGCGAGATGATGCCGTCCGTGGTGTTTTCGACCACCGTCTCCACCGTGGCCTTGACGATCTCCTCCCCGGAAAGCGACTGGGTGTCGCGCCCGACGATGCGCGCCACCTGCCTGCGCCCGGCGCTCACGCCGCCCTCTTTAAGCGCCCGGCCGACGCCGCGCGCTTCCTGCGCGAGGCTTTTCACGGCCAGCCCCATCCAGTCGAGGATCGCCATGGCGGCAAGCCGCGGCACCCGACCCAACGGAGAGAGGAGGGCTGGCAGCAAGGCAGCCGCCGCCATCGTCAGGATTACGGTGGAAACCGTGAGGGCGATCGCGCTTCTGCGCAGGTTCCCGCCGCGCGCGCGCAGGGATTTTTCGCAAAAGGAGATGTAGCGCCCGATCAGGCAGACCGGATGATAGAGCCAGGCCGGATCGCCCAGGAGGAGGTCCAGCCCATAGCCCAGGAGCAGCGCGAGGGCGAAGTCCATCCTCCTCACCCCTCTCCCCGGACGATGGCGTAAATGCGCTCAAGGTCGACGCTAGAGCGCACGACCTGGGCGATGCGGTCAAACTCCCGCTCGCGGAACGCCTCCATCGTCATCACGGGGGCGCCCTGCGCGCCGCCGCTTGCGCGCACGGCCTGGACGACGCGGGAGAAGAGCGCCCCGTCGTCAAACAGGCCGTGCAGATAGGTGCCCAGGACGTTGCCCTGTTCGCTGCATACGCCGTCCGTATGGCCGTCGATCTCAAGCCAGGGCGTGCAGCCCGGGCCGAACCGGCTCTGCCCCGCGTGAATCTCATAGCCGTCCAGCGTAAGGCCATTTAGCGCCGATAGGAAACCGGAGGGACAGCGCACCGTGCCCGTCGCCTGCACCGTGCGCTTTTCGGGCGCAAACGTCACCTCCATGTCGAGCAGGCCCAGGCCGCTGACCTCCGGCACGCTCGATTCCACGTGCAATGGGTCGCGGATGCGGCTGCCGAGCATCTGATAGCCGCCGCAGATGCCGATCACCAGGCCACCGGCACGGGCGTGGCGGAGGATCGCGGCGTCCATCCCCCGGCTGCGCAGCTCGATCAGATCCTCGATCGTGTTCTTCGTGCCGGGCAGGATGACGATGTCCGCGCCCTGAAGCTCCCGGGCGCTGCGGGCGTAATAGACCCCCACGCCCGGCTGCAGGGAGAGCGCCTGAAAGTCGGTGAAATTGGCGATGTGGGCGAGGCGGACGACCGCTACGCGCACGTCGCCCGCGCCCTTCGCGCGCTCAAAGCGCTCGGTGACGCTGTCCTCGTCCTCCAGCTCCACGTCCATCCAGGGGATGACGCCCAGCACGGGGATGCCGACGCGCTCCTCCAGCATGCGCAGCCCGGGCTCCAAAATCTTCACGTCGCCGCGGAACTTATTGATGAGAAGCCCCTTTACCCGGGCGCGCTCCTCGGGCGTGAGCAGCATCACCGTGCCCAGCAGGGAGGCGAACACCCCGCCCAGGTTGATGTCGCCCACAAGCAGCACCGGCGCGTCCGCCGCTTCGGCCATGGACATGTTGACGATGTCGCCCTCCCGCAGGTTGATTTCCGCCGGGCTTCCCGCGCCCTCGATGACCACGCAGTCCACCGTGCGCTCCAGGGCGTCGTAGGTTTCCCGGAGCATCTGCCGCAGTTCAGGCTTGTAGCGCTGGTATTCCATCGCCGTCATCGTGCCGATGGGCCTGCCGTTTACTACGACCTGCGAGCGATGGTCGCTGGTCGGCTTGAGCAGCACCGGGTTCATGCAAACGTCCGGCTCCACGCCCGCGGCCTGCGCCTGCGTCACCTGCGCCCGGCCCATCTCCAGCCCATCGCGGGTCACGAACGAATTGAGGGCCATGTTCTGCGCCTTAAAGGGCGCGGCGCGCAATCCGTCCTGTTTCATGATGCGCAGCAGCGCCGCGCACAGCACGCTCTTGCCCACAGAGGAGCCCGTGCCCTGAATCATCAGCGATTTACCGCGCATCCTCTGCCTCCTTTGGCCGTCTGATCAAAATCACGTGGGTGTCCCGCGCGAGGGCGGGCAGCACCTTCTCCTCCACCCCGCCCGCCGCGCCGGAATCCTTCGAAACCATCGCCCGGATGGCGAACTGGTCGTACAGCGCCGCGTTCAGCGCGGCCGAAAAGGGGCCCTGCATGGCGATCACGTGGCTTGGGGGGATGCCCGCTTCCCGGCAGGCCTCAAGGGCCGAGGGGGTGGGTAGCACCCGCGCGTACAGCCGGGCCGGATCGACGCAGGCGGCGTACACGCCAAGCGTGTGGCTGCCGGTCGTCAGCAGGACGTTCCCCTCGGTGCGAAGAAGCGCGTGCGCGGCCTCCTGCGCGTCGTCGGCCCACTCCGCCGCCTCCCGCCAGCCGCCCGCCGCCTGCGGGCGGACGATGCGCTCGCAGGGCAGGCCCAGGATTTCCGCGCAGCGGCGGATGTTCTCCGTCGCCCGCAGGGCATAGGGATGGGTGGCGTCGACGATCCGCTCCGGGCGCTTTACGCGGATGAAATCGAGCATCTCCTCCGGCCCCAGCGCCCCCACGTGGCAGCAGATGCCGGGCGGAAGCAGGGCCCGGGCGTAGGCGCTTACGACACACACCAGCACGTCCTCGCCGCGCGAGCGCGCCGCCTGCGCCGCCTGCCGCCCCTCGGTCGTGCCGCCGAAGATCAAAAGCATTCCCATAGAGCCTCCGCCAGCCGCTTGTTTTCCTCATCCGTCTTGACCGCCAGGCGCAAAAGCTCCGGCCCCAGGCCAAAGGAGGCGCAGGTGCGCAAAAGGATTCCCCGCTCCTTGAGGGCGGCGACGACGTCCGTCATGTCGCGCCCAAAGTCGGCGAGCAAAAAGTTCGCCTGCGAGGGAGAAACCTTGACGCCGCGCTGGCAGAGCAGCCGGGCAAACCTCTCCCGGCGTTCCGCGTTCCGGGCGGCGTCCTCCCGGATTTGCGCAAGGTGCTCCGGCAGACGGGCCGCCACCGCGGAGGCGAGCGCCCCGAGCGACCAGGGCAGCGCGCGCTTTTGCAGCGCGAGGATGTCCGCCGGCGCCGCGCAGACGTAGCCGAGGCGGACGCCGGGAATGCCCAGCGTCTTGGTGAGGGACCCTACGACGCACAGGCCCTCGCTTACCCTGCCGCGCACGCTCAGCGCCGGGCAAAAGTCGATGAAAGCCTCGTCCACGATCAGGCTCGCCCCCCGCTCCTTGAGCCGGGCATGCAGGCCCAGCACCTCCCCGCGCGGGAGCGCGCCCCCCGTGGGGTTGTTGGGGTTGCACAAGACCAGCGTGTCGCCCGCTTGGGCCGCGCCCGCTTGGGCCACACCCGCCAAGCACGCCACGCCGCGCCCCTGCGCCTGCGCCCGCCGGGCGTACTCGCCAAACGTCGGCGGGCACAGAAGCACGCGGCCTCTTCCCAGCGACAGGGCCAGGTCGATGGCCGCCGCGCCGCCGGCGGTGGGCAGGACGCAGTCCTCCGGCACGTCGGCGTAGGCGGCCAGGCCCCGGCGCGCATCGCGCATCGCGCGGTCAGGGTAAAAGCGGACGTCCGCGAGGGCGCGCCACATCGCCTCCATCACCCATTCAGGCGGGCCCTCCGGCCGCAGGTTGGCGGAAAAGTCCAGCCACCTGCCGGGCTCGCCGCCCTCCCAGACGTTCCCCCCGTGCATCATAAGAAAAACCTCCCGACCAGTTCCGGATAGGAAAGAAAATGCGCGTGCGCAAAGGTCGCCAGCGTGCGGCCGCGCGCGTAGCCGCATTTCCATGTGCGCTTGGGATCGCCGGCCTTTTGCACCGTGTAAACCTGCTCGACGGGGCCGCTGGGCTCGGCCACCGCGTGGTGAAACTCGTGCGCAGGAAAGCGATCGCCCGCGTCGTCCTCCACCTGCACATAGCCAAAGTGCTGAAGGCGCTTCGTCATATGGCAGCGCAGGGGGAGGAAGCCCACCATCTCCGCGTCGTCCAGGCGCTCGCTGAGGTAGAGCAGCCCGCCGCATTCGGCGTAGGCGGGCAGGCCGTCCCCCAGCGCGCGGCGGACGGCGCCCCGCATCGAATGGTTCTGCGCGAGCTCCTTTGCAAACACCTCCGGGAACCCCCCGCCGATGTACAGCCCGTCAAGGCCCTGGGGAAGCTGCGCGTCCCGCAGGGGGGAAAACGGGCACAGCTCCATGCCCATCTCCCGCAGCAGCTCGAGATTGGCCTCGTAATAGAAATGGAAGGCCTCGTCGAGGGCGACGCCCAGGCGGTAGGGGGCGACGGATGGGAGCTTGCGCGGGGAGCGCGGCAGCTCGGGCGCCTCCGAGGCGATGCGCAGCAGCAGGGAAAGGTCGAGCGTCGCCGCGGCGTCCCGCGCGGCCTCAAAGACGCGCGATGCGGCGTCCGGCGTCTCCTGGGCGGGGACGAGGCCCAGATGGCGGCTTTCAAAGTGCAGCGCGGGGTTCTTTTTCAAATAGCCCACGCAGGGAAGGCCGGTATGGTGGGCGACGGCCTCCCGAACCAGGGCGTAGTGCGACTCGCCGGAGACGCGGTTGACCAGCACGGCGGCGATGCCGCTGTCCGGCACGAAGGTCAAAAAGCCCTTTACCTGCGCCGCCACGCTGGCCGCGCCGCCGGAAGCGTCCACCACCAGCACCACGGGGGTCTTCGTCTTCCGGGCCAGCGCCCAGGTGGAACAGGCGAGGGTCTTCGTGTCCAGACCGTCGTAGTACCCCATGACGCCCTCGATCACGGCGACGTCCGCGTCAGAATGTAAGAGGCGCAAGAGCGCCTCCTCCCGCATCAGCCACGCGTCCAGGTTGTGCGAGGGGCGGCCGCATACGGCGCGGTGAAAGCCGGGGTCGATGTAATCCGGCCCCGCCTTGTACGGCGCGACACGCAGGCCGCGCTCGCGCAGCGCCGCCATGACGAGCAGCGAGGCGGTGGTCTTGCCGCAGCCGCTGCCCGTGCCCGCGATCAATACCCTCATACGCGCGCCCCTTCGATGCCGTAGAGCAGCGCGTTCACGATCGCAGCCGCCACGTTGCTGCCGCCGCGCCTGCCCAGGGCGACGATGCAGGGGATGCCGCTGGCTAAGAGCGCCTCCTTTGCCTCCACGACATGCACAAAGCCCACCGGCACGCCGATGGCGGCGACGTCCTCCGCGGGCCCCTTTTTAATCAGGGGGAAGAGGAACGTGGGCGCGTTGCCGCACACGAACAGCTTGGGCCCCGGCAGCGCGAGCGCGCGCTCCATGCTCACCTGGGCGCGGGTGATTTCCCGCGCCTTGGCCTCGGCCGCCACGTCCTCGTCGGCCATCAGGCACAGGGCCCGGGCGCCCAGCTTTGAAAGCGCCGCCTTGTTGATGCCCGAAAGCGCCATGTTGGTGTCCGTCACGACCGTCGCGCCGCGCGTGAGCAGGCCCCGCAGCCGCGCTGGCGCGTCCGGGGTGAAGCGTAGGCTTTCGGCAAAGGAAAAATCCGCCGTGGCGTGAATGACGCGCTTGACGATGGGCTTCACGTCCGCCGGAAGCTCCACGTGCAGTTCCGATTCGATGATCTCCATGCTCCTGCGCTCGATTTCCATGGGCTTCATGCTTACCACTCGATTCCTTTCCGCGCCTTCAGGCCCTCGGTCTGATAGGGATGCTTTTCGGGCGTGACGACGCTGACGTAATCCGCCCGCTGACGCAGCCAGGCGGGGGCATTGCGCCCCGTCACCGCCACCTCGCCGTGCGCGAGGCCCGCGTCGATCAGGTCGGCGGCGTCCTGATCGCCAAGGAGCCCCAGATGCACGGCCATGGCCAATTCGTCCAGGACGACGAGCACAGGGCGCTCCTTTTCGATCAGAGCGATGAGCGCTTTGGCCTGCTCGAGCTGCTCCCTCGCCGTCCGCTCCTTCTCCTCCGCCGTCATCCGGGAGACGAAGCCCTTTACCGGCTTGCCCGCGCAGACGATCGCCTGCGGGAACTGCGCGAGCGCGCGCAGCTCCCCGGAGCGGCCGTCCTTGACGAACTGGGCGATCAAAACCCGGTTCCCGTGCCCCAGGCTGCGCAGCGCGAGGCCCATGGCCGCGGTCGTCTTGCCCTTGCCCTCGCCCGTGTACAAATGCAGTTTCGTTTCCATCCTATCCCTCCGTCCCATATCGTCCGATCACCGCCCCGCCGCCGTCAAGCATCAACGCCGAGAGGCGAAGCCGGTCGCGCACCCGCGCCGCGCCGTAGCGGCAGGCCGTCTCGCACAGCCGGTCCCATACGCGCGCATAGCCCGCCTGGGCGATGGGCGCGATCGCCCCGTCCAGCGTGATCCCCGCGTAAACCGCCTCCAGCAGCGGCAGCGGCGCGCCCAGCAGCGCCAGATGGGCGACGAGCGTTTCCCTGCGCCCGTCGCCGTAGCGGTTGTGCGTCTGCATGCTGCCGCCCGCCACCTTGACCAGCTTGCCCGGCTGCCCTGCGATCAGCAGGCCCGTAAAGCCCAGCTCTGCCGCCGCGTCCAGGGAAAAGCCGACGAAGTTGCTGATCTGCACGCAGGCAAGGGGGATGCCCAGGGCCTTCACGGCCTTTTCCCCCTGGCTGCCGAAGACCAGCGCCAGGGAATCCGCGCCCTCGGCGCGCCGCATCGACATTTCCAGCCGGATCGACTCGGTCAGCGCCTCTTCGCTCATGGGGCGCACGACGCCCGTGGTGCCCAGCACGGAAAGCCCGCCCTCCACGCCCAGGCGCGGGTTGAACGTCCGCTGCGCCAGCTCGCGCCCGCCCACGACGCCGACGGTGACCTTAGCCCCAAGCTCGCCCAGCACGGAGCGCACGGCCGCATCGATCATCTGCCGGGGGACGGGGTTGATGGCCGCCTCGCCGACCGGCAGCTTCAGCCCGGGCCTGGTGATGACGCCGACGCCCTCCCCGGCGCAAAAGCGGATCGGCCCGGGCGCGTTTTCGGGCTGCACCTGCGCCCACACCTCGCAGCCGTCGGTGATATCCGGGTCGTCGCCCGCGTCCTTGAAGACCGCGCAGGCAAAATCCCCGCGCGGGAAAATCTCCGGCGCGTAGGGTCTGCCAGCGGGGGTGACGATTTCCACCCTATGCGGGCACTCCCCGTCCCTGCGCCACAGGCAGCTCGCCAGCGCCGCCGCGGCCGCGCAGCTGCCCGTGGTAAAGCCCTCGCGCAGGGCTTTCATCGCCCGTACCCCCGCGGCGTGAGCATGCGGCCATGGCGCAGGATGGTTTCGCTGCTGCCGACAAGGACGGTGGTAAACATGTCGAGGCGCTCTTCCGCCAGCTCCCGCAGCGTCAGGATGCGCCGCGTCTGTCCCTCGCGGGCGACGTTCCTCGCCAGGCCGCAGACCGTCTCCGGCGCGCGGTAGCGAAGGAGGACCTCGCAGGCCCGGCGCAGGTGCCCGGCGCGCTGGCGGCTGGCCGGGTTGTAGAGCGCGCAGGCGAAGTCGCCCGCGCCGACGGCTTCAAGCCGCCGCTCGATCCGCTCCCACGGGGTCATCAGGTCCGACAGGCTGACGAGCGCGAAGTCGCCGGAGAGCGGCGCGCCCAGCAGGGCGGCGGCGCTCAGCGCCGCCGTCACCCCCGGCACGATCTCGATTTCATCCGTTTCCTCCGCCAGTTCCAGCAGCAGCGAGGCCATGCCGTACACCTGCGCGTCGCCGGAGCAGCACAGCGCCACCCGCCTGCCCTCGCGGGATAGGCGAAGGGCCGCCCGGCACCGCTCCGCCTCGCCCCGCATGCCCGTTTCCAAGCAGGGCTTGTCCGGATACTGCGGCCGCAGCAAGTCGATGTAGGCAGTGTAGCCCACCAGGATGTCCGCGCGCTCAAGCGCCGCCTCGGCGTCAAGCGTCCGCCCGCCCGGCGCGCCCGGGCCGATGCCGACCACGTCAATCATATCGGTTCCTCCCCCGCAAGCGCGAGCGTCACGCCCGCAAAGCCTGTCTTTCCGATCAGCAATACGCCGCCGCCGGCCTTTACCGCCGCCCGCTCGCACACGCAGCCCACGCCCGTCGTCTGCTCGACGAAGGCGGAATGGGCAAACCGGCCGGGCAGCGCGGACAGCGCCCCGGCGTCGTAGGTCAAAAACGGCAGGCGATATTTTTCCGCAAAAGCGATGAGCGCCCCTTCGCGCGCCTTGAGGTCGATGGACGAGAGCGCGCGCACGGACAGGAGCGACACGCCGTTGTCCCGGAGGAAGTCCAGCGCGCAGCGTTCAAAATGGTCGGCGTCCACCCCGCGCCTGCAGCCCGCGCCCAGCACCAGCGTGCGCGGGCGCAGAAGGAGCGTCACCGGAAACGGGGGCTTGAGTTCCCGTTCGCTGATCATAACGCCCACGCGCTCCCCGGCCAGCGCGCCGGCGGAGACCGGCTTGATCGCGCCGGGGTTTTCGATGGCGCAGCCGTTTTGCACGGCCCACGCGTCGATGGCCGGGACGCCGCGCACGTCCGTCGCGGTCGTGATGACCGGCGCCGCACCTGTGCGTTCGGCGATCGCCCGCGAAAGCGCGTTGGCCCCGCCGATATGGCCCGAGAGGATGGGGATGACAAAGCGCCCCGCCTCGTCCATCACGACGACGGCCGGATCGCGCGTCTTATCCCGCACAAGGGGCGCGACGGCGCGAACGGCGATGCCGCAGGCGCCGATGAACAAAAGGGCGTCGCTCTGCGCAAAGGCCTCGCGCGCCCAGCGCATCACCGGCACGCCGCGCTCCACCGCAAACCCCAGCCTCTCCTGCCAGGCCTGTCCGCGCGCGGTAAAGGCGATGGCGCGCACCCTCATCGTCTTGCCTCCCGGAAACGGTGAGCATAGGCGGGGTCGTAGAGCTTTGAGCGCGTGTGCGCCGTCCTGAGGAAATCGCCCACCACCACCAGCGCGGTGCTTTCGATGTGCGCGGCGCGCCCCGGCAGCTCCTTGAGCGTGCCGCGCACGATTTCCTCCTCCGGCCAGGTGGCCTTGTAGACCACGGCGGCCGGGGTGTCCGCGCCGTATCCGCCCTCGACCAGCTCCCGGCACAAATCCGATAGCATGCCCACGCTTAAAAAGAACACCATCGTCGCGCCGTGCGCCGCCAAGGCGGGGACGCGCTCGCTTTCCGGCACCGCGGTTCGTCCTTTCCGGCGGCTGATGATGACCGTCTGGCTCTGATCCGCCGGCGTGTACTCCGTCTTGAGCGCGGCGGCGGCGGCGCAAAAGGCGCTGACGCCCGGCACCACCTCGTATTCAAAGCCCAGCGCGTCCAGCCTTTCCATCTGCTCGCGGATCGCCCCGTACAGGCAGGGATCGCCCGTGTGCAGCCGCACGACGACCGCCTCCCGGGGAAGGGCGGTCATCGCATCTATGACCTCCTCCAGCGTCATGGAGGCGCTGTTCATGACGGCGGCCTCCGGCGGGCAGTAGGAGAGCAGCTCCGGGTTGACCAGGGAGCCCGCGTAGACGACCAGCCGGGCGCGGGCAAGAAGCGCCGCGCCGCGCACGGTGATCAGGTCCTTCGCGCCGGGGCCCGCGCCGATAAAGTAGATCATGCCGTTTCCTCCTCGGGGATGATGTCGCCGGATAGGATGAGGACGGGGTTTTGCGCCCGAAACATCGTGTAGGCGCCGACGGGCTCCAGACGGGATATGCCCGCCTGCACCGCGCTGAAATTGGAGAGGCTGCGCATCTGCGCTGTCAGCGCCGCCGCGCTTTCCACCGTCACCGCCGTGGCGGCGACGCGCAGGGGCTTTCTCAGGCTGCGCAGGAAGGCGAAGACCGCGCCGCAGGCCCCGCCCGTGCCGCCCAGGAAGACGTGCGTGGGCGCGGGCAGGCCGCAAAGCGCCCGGGGCGCTTCGCCGGGGACGGCGCGCAGGTTGCCAAGGTGAAAGCGCGCCTTGTTCCCGGCGATCAATTCGAGCGCCTGCGCGTCGCGTTCCACGGCATAGACCTCCCCCAGCGGGCATTGGCGCGCGCACTCCACGGACACGCTCCCCGTGCCCGCGCCGACATCCCACACCACCGCGTCGGGCGGCAGCGCCAGGGCGGCGAGCAGGAGCACGCGGATTTCCCGCTTGGTCATGGGCGTTTTGCCGCGCACGAAGGCGTCGTCGGGCAGTCCCACGGGCGGCAGGCCAACGGACGACAGCCCTTTTTCCGGCGCGGGGTTCTGGACGAGCGCCATGCAGAGGGCGTCGTACGCGCGCGGGGCGTAGGGCGCGATGGACTGGTCCGGATAGGATACGCGCTCGCCGACGAGGAGCGCCGCCTGACAAAGGCCCCCTTCGTCCAGCGCGGCGCGCACCCAGGCGGGGTTGTGCTCCTCGTCCAGGAAGAGGATCACCTGTCCGCTCGTGCGCGCCGCATGGCACAGCGCGCTCCCGGAGAGCGCCCGGCCGTGGGCGGAGAGGATGCAGGCGTTCTGCCAGGGCAGCCCCAGCGCCGCCATGAAGGCCTGCAGGGCGCTGACGCCGGGAAGCACGCGCAGGTTTTCCCGCCCAAAGCGCGTTTTGAGAACGCCCTGAAGGCTGTAAAGCCCCGCATCGCCGGAGACGAGCACGGCGACGCGCCGCCCCTTGGCCCGCAGGGCGTCCATTTGCTCCATCGCGGCGGCAAAGGGGGAAAGGGGGCGCACCTTTGCCCCGTCGGAAACGAACGCCGCGTGCCGGGGCGCGCAGAAGACCACGTCCGCGCCCTCGATCGCCCGCGCCGCCTGGGCGGTCAGGAGGTTTTCATGCCCGGGCCCTACGCTGACGACTTCGATCGGGTTCTCACCTGGATTCACGGCACATCCCTCACAATCGGCAGGTCCATCTGCCGGGCCCTTTCGAGCAGCCGGCCGTTTTCACGGTTCATCTCCAATATCGGCACCCCGGTATGCAGCAGGGCCTTGCAGTGCGTGAGCGCCTCCTCCGCCTGCGCGTACATCGCGGGCGAGATCGGCGTAAAGGCGCTCTGCACGAAGGTCTTAGCCGCCAGCATGCGCGCGACGGCGTAATCCACGTCGTTGTCAAAGAGGATGCCCGCATAGAAGGGGCGCCGTTTCTTCTGCAGCGCCCGGAAGTAAGGGATGCCGCAGCCCGCGCCGCACAGGACGAACAGGTCCGGCTTGCCCCGGGGGCGGTCCAGCTCCACGCTGCCGAAGAGCACGTTGTAGCTACCCTGCGTCAGGTCGTACAGGCTGGCGATGTTCTCCTGCGTGAACACCTCCGCCGGCGTCCCCGCGCTGGCGACGGCCTCCCCCTTCACGCACATCACCACGTCGGATACCTTCTCCGCCAGGTCGATCTCGTGCAGCGAGAGGATGACGGTGATCCCCTTTTCGCGCGACATTTCCAGGAGGATGTCCAGCAGCTCGATCTTGTGGCGGATGTCCAGAAAGGAGGTGGGCTCGTCCAGGACGATGATCTCCGGCTCCTGGCACAGCGCCCGGGCGAGCAGCACGCGCTGGCGCTGGCCGTCGCTGATCTGGGTGAAGTCCCGCTCCTTGAGGTCGAGCGCCCGCACGCGCGCGAGGCTGCGCTCGATCACCTCCCGGTCGTGGGCGGTCAGGCGGCCGAAGCGGTCGGTGTAGGGGTAGCGGCCGGAGGCCACCACGTCGTAGCAAGTCATCATCTCGGGCCGGATGCGTTCGGTGAGCACCACCGATAGGCGGGTCGCCACATCGCGGTAGCGCATGGCGCCGATCTCCTCCCGGCCGATGTACACCGTGCCGGCGATAGGGGCCAGGTGGCGGGTGATGCTCTTGAGGATGGTCGACTTGCCGGCGCCGTTCGGGCCGATCAGCGTCAGGATCTGCCCCCGCTCGAGGGTGATGCCGATATCCCGGATCAGCGGCACGCCGCCGTACCCCACCGTGAGGCCGCGGGTAGAAAAGGCATAGGTCTTGTTCATCTTAATTTGTCCTCTGGCGCCTGAGCATCAGGGCGATGACCACCGGCGCGCCGAACACCGCCGTGACGGTGCTGATGGCCAGCTCGGTGGGGGAAAAGGCGGTGCGGGCGATGAGGTCGCACAGCATGCAGAACACGCCGCCGCACAGGAACGTGCCGGGAATGATGACCAGCGGCTTGGCCGTGCCGAAGAGCAGCTTGGTCATGTGCGGCACCGCGATGCCGACAAAGGAGATGGGGCCCGACAGCGCGGTGACGCACGCGGAGAGCACGCTGGACAGGAAAATCAGCACCGCGCGGAAGGCCCTTACGTTGATGCCCATGCTCTGGGCATAGCCCTCGCCCAGCTGATAGGCCCCGATGGGCTTGGACAGGAAAAACGTCGCCAAAAGCGCCGCGAAGATCACCGCGCAGCAGACCCCCAGGTTATCCCAGGCGACGGCGGAAAAGCTGCCCATGGACCATGCGTGCAGGTTGGCCACGTCGGCCTCCTGCGCGAAGGTGATGAGGAAGTCCGTGACGGCGGTGCAGATGTTCCCGATCATGATGCCGATCACCAGCAGCATGGCCATGCTGCGCACCCGGCGGGCGAAGAGCAGCACGAAGCCCGTGCAGAACATGGAGCCGATAAAAGCGGCCAGCATGGTCGCCGCGAAGGAGACGCCGGCGTGGCGGCGCAGCACGAAGATCATCACGATGCCCACGAACATCTTCGCGCCGGAGGAGATACCCAGCACGTACGGCCCGGATATCGGGTTGCGGAAAAAGGTCTGCAAAAGGAAGCCCGATACGGACAGCGCGCCGCCGAGCACGGCCGCCGCGATCAGACGCGGCAGCCTGATTTTCCAAATGACGTTGCCGGCCGTGCTGCCCTCCCCCGGCCCGGAGAGGAGGATGCGCACGATCTCCCCGGGCGAAATCGAGATGCTGCCCGTGTTGACGTTGAGGATGATCAGCAGCCCGAAGGAAAAGATCAGCAGCAGGAACACGACATAGCCGCGAAGCCGCCTGCTCATTTGAGCTTAAACAGGTACGTGAAGGCGTCCACATCCGGGTCGCTGTTTTCCAGCATCCGGTTCATGTCCACGATCATCTCCCCCAGCGTATCGGAAATCTGGAAGTAATCGGGCGTGGTGCACCACACGTTGCCTTCCTTGACCGCCTTGAACTCCGAAAGCATTTCGTTGCGGGCGAGGAAATCCTCGAGCGCCGCCGGCTTGCCGCCCAGGCTCCAGATGTAGATGATAAAATCCGCCTCGCCGGCCCTGGTGTAGAACTCCTCCATCTCCATCTGCTGGGTGCCGGATTTTTCCGGGTTCATGTCCGCCAGCACATAATCGCCGCCGGCCAGTTCGAGCATCCGGGCCATGTAGTCGCCGCCGTTTCGCGCATAGAGCGCTCCCTTGGAGGTGATGTAAAACATGGCGACGGTCTTTCCGGTCTCCTTGGAGGCGATGCCGCTGACCAAGTCGGCCTGCTTTTTGTAGACAGCCTCGGCCTCAGCCTCCTTGCCCAGCAGCGCGCCGTAGAGCTTCACCCACTCCACACGGGCCAGCGGTTCATTTTCATAGGTGGACTGGTCGAGCAGATAGGGGACGCCCAGCTCCGTGAGCTTCTCCGCCACGTCCGGCACGCTGAGCAGCATCGTGGAGAAGACCGCAAAGGGCGGCTGGGCGGCGGTGATCCGCTCAAAGTCCGGTTCCTTGTAGCTGCCCACGAAAGCGAGCTTGCCCGCGTCCATGGCCGCCTTCACCCCGTCGATGTACCAATCGTCGTAGTCCGTCGTCGTCAGCGTGACGGCGTCCAGCGCGCCGATGGCGTTTAGCAGCGACATGGTGGGGGTCGAGGAAATCAGGAGATTGTCAAGCGGCATCTGAAGCGGGACGATGTCCGCGTCCAGTCCTTCCGGGATTTCCGCTCCCTCCGGGACCGTCAAAAAGCGGGAGCCATCGGAGATCGTGATGAGCTTGTAGCCCCCCACGCAGGTGTCTATCGAGAAATTTTTCGCATAGTCGAGCGCAAGCGTGCTTTCCACCGTCAGGCCCTCGGCCATAGCGAGGCTGGCGCACAGCGCAAGCGTCAGCGCGAGGAACAGGCTCCATAGAGTTTTTTTCATACATCGTACCTCCATCCATGTTTGCCATGTTGTATTTTTCAGGCAGGAAAGAAAAAGCGCTCCCCCGCGGGTGCAGGGAAGCGAAAAACCTCGTCAAAACGTACACGGGCAGAAAAACCCCTGTACAAAATGCCTTGGCCCTCTTTCTCCATTGCCCGAGAAATCAGTGTCCCACAAACAGGGCAGGTCTCCTGGCTGACGGCGGGAAATCGCTTTCCAACGTGAAAACCTTCTCAGGCCGGCGGCCCAATGGCTTCTCTTTCACGCATCGCCGAACACAGTAATGGCTGTTGCGCCGGATTTGAACCGGCTTCCCTTTTCACCCAAAGCATTGGCTGCTTTGGACACCGCGTTTGCGTTTATTCATTTGTCAGTCCATTATACCCCAATGAAGAGGAAGCGTCAAATAATATATCCGCCCTAAATCGCGCCGTTTACGGCGGCCGCAGTCTCGGGCTATCCTCCAGCAGGATGCGGCGGATGGCCAGACGCAGAGTTTCCGGCCCCAACCTCTCCGGGAGCCTATGAAGGGTTTACGCCATCGCGCTGGTCCGCTGACTTCAGATGGCGTCTGATAAAGCGTTCGCACCCAAGCGCCTCCAGGCGCGTAGCCGCAGGATGAAATCCTGCGATCAAAGGGGTTTGGGGGCGCTGCCACCAACAAGCAATTTGCATGTGGATAACCACATGCATTGCTTGCCACATATGTATACCACTCCATTTCAAACACCAGAAATGCAGATGATCAAAAGTCCTTTGAAACGAAAAGGAGATATTCCAACTGTCCGTGAGTATGTCGAGTTCCTTCACGAAGAGCTTAGCGGTCTCTTTTCAAAAACATGAAGGGAACTCCTTATCATAATCGCATAAAGCCACAGATGCTCTCAAGTTAGATCAAGAGCATCTGTGGCTTAGGGGCATATGCAATCTTTTTTGGGTATCTTACAATGGAAAATCAAAATAGATATTTTGATAAGGTAGATAGATTCTTCTCATTGCGGATTGCCTTACGATGTAGCAGTCAATCCATGTCGAGAATAAGCTTCACCTTTCACATGCTTTCCATGTAAATCATAGATGAGACTCTATCAAGATCCGCAATCATAGCTTCGATCTCTTTATCGCCGAAGCCTTCTGCGGTATGCTGAGAGATTATCGATCGAAGGACATCGTATCCTCCACCCGTTTCTCTGGAAAGAAACAGCGATTGATAGGGTATATATAGGTTTTCTGCTACAGCTCTGTATATCTCAATGCTTTCAGGCGAAATATCCCACTTATTTTCGGTTACATATTCAATCATCAGCTGCTTCTGTGCTATTTCATCTTCAATCGCCAATTTCTTCTTTCCGTCCGCCGTCTCCAGCTGCGTCTTCAGAGCTTCCAGTTCTTCCTGCAGGGTCTTTTCACGGTCTTTATAGGTAGCACTTTCAACGGGGTTATTTAAGTCAGAATGAAGCGCGTAACGCGTGGCGTCGGGTAGGTGTGCCGCAAAATATTCGATGAATTTGGACGCAGTCTCTGCCTGTTTAGATCTGGCACTTACACACAATATACTCACATTGGCTGTAAGTAACTGCTTTGCATCCGCCTCAATCGTCGGCGGGAGCATCATGCGCATCCTGTCTCGATCAGCATAGGTTATACCAAAGCCTTGGTTGTAGCTTGACAGCAAGGGCATGCCCCATTGTTCATTGTCTGCGGATAGCAAATCAAGATTTTCACTCACTACTTTCAGCATCGACCGGAAAGTCGGGGTGTCGAAGAATATTTGCTCCGTTCGGCTTTCCTTTTGAGCAATATATGTCTCGACGATCGTAAATACCAAATTATCTATGCCTAGCTGTTGAACGTCGGATAGCGTATATTCTGGGTGCTCTTCTGCATAACTATCAAGCCATAATCCGATGGTTTGGAATAATTCGTCGTAGGTTACAGGATAATTGCCAAGGCCAAGATTCTCCCACTGCGTTTCGTTGACCGTCCAGGACTGGGGATCAATGGATATTGGATAGCCAACAAGTGCGTCTCCATCAAAAACCACATCCTGAATAGTCGGATACAGAGTCTTTGCGTCTACTACCAAACTTTTATTTTCGTTCAGTGGTGCAATATAACCCTTTTCTTTCATAGTCGAAAATATTCCCGGCGCGGATAGAACGAAAAGATCGACGCTAGTGTCGCCTGAAATTATTGCCTGTTGTAGTTCATTCGGACTCAGTGACTGGTTGATTACTACGGCGACGTCTGGATTCTCAACAGAAAAATCAGCAAGCAGGTTAGGCGCAACGCTACCCATGAGCTTTAGAACCTTTTGCTTCGGCTCGCCGTCAATGCTAATATCTCTTAGGAATACGTAATTTGAATCAGGGTACGCGTATATACCTGACTTCGAACAGACTGCCTGTGTAGATGAAAAAGAATACGCAACTGGCAAATACGCTTTTACGTGTTTATCGCTAACATTTTCAGCAATGATAACTTGATTGTCCTGGTAATAGACTGGCTTTTGATTATAGCATGTCATGCCGCCGGGCGTATTGTTCTCTTTAAGCAAAGCAAGCTGCGCTTCCAGACTCTTGGTATTTATATCGTATTGCCAGATTGCTTTGTCATCTGACTCAATATAGACAAGTAGCTTTCCTTCCGCACCTGTCGATATACTTTTTACATCTTTGAGCGAAAAAGCTTCGCATGTTTGAGATGCAAAATCGAAAGAAACCAATTCTGTTTTTTCATATTCTTCATAATTATCTGTACCCAGTAGTAAATAAAGTTTCCCACCTTCGAAAGCTATTCCCTTAATTTCTCGATAGAAATTATCCGCAGCAACATAAAGCAACTCTAAAGGAAGTTGCGCATATGCGTTCATTTGTCCATTTGCAATCTGATAAATCTGTCCGCTATACGGATGCAGACCCAAGAGAAACCTCCCATCCGTAAACAAATAGCCGATCGCCTTATCCCAAACTAAAGCTTCATTATCGGTTGTTGGGCGTTCTGGGTTATAACGATATATATTCGCATCAGATAAGTCCACAACCGTGGACAGCTCATTATCCTTGAACTTGTAAACGCCATAGGAGCCCAGCATGTACAGCGTATCCTCAATAAAGCAAAGAGAAGAAGCTGTCTCATTAGCATGTGCCCTTGTAAGGTTTACCGCGCTGGGCATCTCCGCACAGGCTGGAAAGCAGGTAAACAAGGATATAAGAAGCATGAGCAGCACACAGCATATTTTTTTCATAGATGACACCTCTTTCTCGTGTTACCAGTTCGCTGGTTGATCCCGATTCTATAAATAGAATTTGTTCTAAACTTTTCTTAGCCCTCCGTTTTCCATTTCATAGACCACATCACAGGCTTTTTCGATGTCCGCCGCACTATGGCTTGCCAGAATGATCGTTTTCCCTTGGATTTTGAACGCCTGAAGAAGTTCATGCACCTCTACCATAGAGGCTTTATCCATCGCATTAAAAGGCTCATCCAATATAAGAACGTCCGGATTTTCCATAAACGCCTGGGCAAAGCCCAAACGTTGTCTTTGGCCAAGCGAATACTTACCAACCGGCTTTTTCTCGTCCGGGTCAAGTCCCAGCATAATCATCGCTTTTTTAGCAGATTCCTTATTTCCTCTTCCCGACATGTTTGCCAATAGTGTCAGGTTTTTTAGGCCCGTTTCATTTGCCAGAAATCCGGGGCTTTCAATAATTACCCCGGTTGACGGGGCAAAATCGGCCATTGACTGAAAAGGAGGGTTCTGACTATGCTTTAGTTCCGGATTGTGTTTGAGCGCGGCCTTGCTGCCGACCAAGCATCCATTTACAATGACATAGCCGGATGTGGGCCGAGAAAAACCGCAGATGCAACGCATGAGCGTAGTTTTTCCACAGCCGTTCGCGCCAACCAAGCCATAAACATGACTCCCTTCAAACTGTATGGAGATATTCTGGAGTACTGTATTATGCCCATAGATTTTTGTTAAGCTGTGAATAGTAATCATAAATGCATCAACCCTTTCCTGTGAATTGGATATCCATGTGCCGTATACGCGAATCCATCAGCTTAATAAAAAGCCCATCCAACACGATGTAGCCGGCAATGACGAAAAACGCAAAACGAAATTTATGTTCTTGTACCTGAGCCGTTACAGAACCCAGTGTTGCAAAAAAACTCGGGAGCTTTATTCCCGGAAAATTCTCGTATAAAATAGTGATATCTAGTAGCACAAGTGACACACAAAACACGACGCCGAAGTTTGGTATTCCACAAAGTGAAAACAAAAGAATCAAGAAGGCCATCGTTACCCAGAAGAGGAATAAAATGACCGCCGCCAAGAAACACGCTGTAAATGGCGTCACGCTACGAATATACTTTGGCATAAGTTGCATTTCGTTGACATAGTTTGGATTATTGGCAAGCCGTTCTAAGTCGCTCCATCCGCTGCCGGGGGTCACAAAGGATATAGAGAAGAGGGCTGAAGCCGCCAACATCAGCACTGTAAATAGAAACACGATACCTATACAGAAGAGAATTAACGAAGTCAACCATTTACGACGGGATAATCGTATCATCGTATAGTTCTGATAGGATACCTGTTTAGGAATCTCGGACATCATTACCAGAAAGGCAACGCTTGTCATGATCATGTTGAAGCCAGAGCTAACATAGGAGAAAAGAGTTTCCCCCATGTGAACTTCAAACTTATTCAATATAATGCCATTCTCGAAGCTTCTCACCAGCATGTATGTCATCAGCAAGATAAATATTGCCATTAGGATCGTTCTGAGTGAATGTGCCCAAAGGTTCAGATGTCCGTATAAACTACTTCCTAGCCATTTGCAAGTTTTGCGCTTTTCGTCATGCATTCCGGCACCTCCTCTGACAGCCAATGTAGTAACTAACAAGGCTGATTGCTAAAACAACCAAATAGGAAATGATTGATATAATGGCCTTTTCCCATGTCAAACCATCATTGAACAAGGTTGCCGGATGAGGTGTGCGTATGCCCGTGAAAAAGAAGATCACATCTGCGTTCCATAGATAATATAGAAAGGATGGGATGGCTACAGTCAGCAATTTATCCGGAACCCAAACGGAAATGGCCAGCGCCACCACTGCCCAAATGCTCGCTGTAAAGGCGATACCCAGCGTCATTTCGATATATACAGGCAAACCATGGCAAATCGTATAAGAATGATAGAAAATGCAGTCTTTTGAAAAATAGATGATATGGTTCGGATAGGTAAACGGATCATTTGGAAGCGCGATGAGATTCCATAGAATTGCATGCAGTACGAACGCACTGGACGCCACAACGGCTGCTGCAATCATACTCGTTCCCACTTTTATCCTTACACACTTAAAGACAGAGCCTCTAAGCGCCTGCCACTGCATCATGCTGGACTCCATATCATCCACCTGGCTGGTCGAATGGGCTAAAGCTGCACAAAATGGCAACAGCAGCATAAAACTGCCGAAAAAGATGCCGCCTATCGAAAGATGTAAAGCACTTTCACGATATTCCAGCCACTCTTCCGCGCTACCAATCCAAGATGTTAGAGAATAACCCATCAACGTCACAAGACAAACAATGAATGATGCCCATGCCTGTGGAGCCCTGAAGGCTCTTTTTAATTCCTCCCACATGGTTTTCTCCTTCTACAAGATTCAAACATTTCATGAAATCTTTTCCCAAGGAATGAAACCCTGAAAGTCAGCGTTGCCAAATCCTTTTTTGCTCGTATCCGTAGGCTCGAGCATTTTTCCCGTCTGCGCATCTATTGTAATTGTCTTTACATTTAAGGCAGAGCGTTCGCTCGTATCAGGGTCATATTCTAAGGATTCCTCATAAGAGTAGGTGTGCGTTTCCTTTGGATTGACCATGTAAACACATTCGATAACCCAGGAGGGTACCGCGTAAAAATAGTCTGCATCAAAAGCCGCTATTTCCTGGCTCGACATATTCGGATTATTATATAATGCATAGCCAAAGCGCAGCGAAAACACTTTTTGGATATGCCCATCCTCTATCTTTTTTGACAAATTACTGATTACATGATCGTATGAACATAACGGAATATCGGGCGCAATTAGTTCGACTTCTTCCATCGTACTGATATATAATGTATTTTCTTCTTTATTACGCATCAAATATGACAATCTTGGCTCACAATCTGGTGTTCCACGTTTTTTATAAGATGCCATTGCGTGTGTCAAAATCGGTAGGTCACGTAGCTTTGGCCAAAGGCTAATATGATAAAAGGCGGGTGCCACGACTTCGCCCGTGGCCTGTTTCACATTGCATAACACATCCAAAAGGGCTGGTTGATCAAAAAGAAAACTGTCCTTAGAGATGTTGTTTTGCTCCAAGAGCTCGAACAAATAATCATACATTTCCCGCACCGTCAAGCTATTTCCATAGTCTTTTCCATACGCCTTATCAAAGTCTACTTGCTCGCCCCAAGTACGGTAGATATGGGTTCTGCGTCCCCCAGTTTTTTTTACATTGGTTACTGAATCATACGGATTCTTTCGAATAAGACGAAATTCTGGTCCTGATGCCGGGTAAGCTACTTTCAAAACAGGGGCTGTTTCTCCACCAAAAACTTCAACATTGATGTCTACCTTGGTATTACGGCCATATTTATCTGTATAAGTTTTATGCCAGCCTTCCAGTGCCTGCGAACGTATATCTGCAAGATTAAAGTACTCTTGCCCAAGTGCAGTCGCAGACATGAGTATTAAAAAGAAAAAGATAAGAAAGCCGAATACCTTTTTCATATATAACCCTCCATCTAAATTGTCGTATGAGCAGCCGGGGTTAACCGGCTGCCCATGGTATTCCCTCTAACGGGAACACTCCCTTTGATCATGCTTAATCAAGGTCAGTAAGGAAATAACCAGTAAGTGTGATGTTATTCAGGCCATACTTGGTTTTATAGTTAGTATTCCCGCGGCCCGCCACCGTATAGTTACCGTACTGTACAATCGCATTGGACATGCACTGATACATTCCATAGTCAGCGCGATGCCAGTTTACGCCCATCGTCTTCCGTGTTTCAGAACGATACGCAGCAATACGGTTGGTTTCGACCGCACTGGTCTGGCTTACTCTATGAGCAACCTGAATGGTACCAGAAGTGCTAAGCTTCTCTAAATAACTGTCATAATGATACTGATACAGCTGATTATCTGCGATAGCCTCGCACGGAACATTTAGATTGAAAGTCTGTGCCATTGCACCCGTGGCTATAGAAAGCATCATAACAAGCGCAAAAACAGAAGCCATGATCTTTTTCATCATTCTTATCTCCTTTTTCTCGGATTCAAATGTATACGGACTTGCAGTCTTGTGGTATAATACTTCCGGTTCTTGCAGAACGGGCATCGCTTTTGCGATGCATGCTTGCTGGCATGTTTTGCAAGAACTTTTCATTTTCCCAGGAACTTACATTCACTCTTAACAAGGATCACGACAATTAATCATCCTCTTACCCCCCTTAACCTGCTATTATCACCGCGGCGCAAAGGATGCACCGTGTTGATTTCATATTTCTTAATACGATTTGGTTGCGCTGATTTTCGATGGACGTTCAACGACATTACCATCCGCATCTTTGATCGTTCCGGATACGACGACGCGGTAATCCACGCCAGACTTAACTGATTTTGTACCGCCTGCGCTGGCAATCCTGCCAGCTCCGGCAGATCCGCTCCACGTCGCAATTGTAGACCAGCCATCACTGTACTCCTGGAGTCGAACTGTTAAGTTGGTGGAATACTCGTTTTTATCCGGTTCAACAGTTCCCGAACAAGCCGCTATTCCTTTTTCAAGCGCAAACCCACAGGTTATTGATCTCGTGTAGTCATAGCGTGGCATGATCTCCAGTGCAAGAGCGCTCGAACAAATTAGCGTCATCACTGCGGTCAATGCTAAAATACGGAACCACTTCCTGAACATAAGAAAACCTCCTTAAAATGTCTTTGTATTACCAAAGACGCTTAAGGAGGTAAATATGTAACAGCTTTTTTTATTTTTTCTATTAATCTATGCGAATTACACTTTCTGCGATTTTCACCGTCTCATCACGCCCACCGTCAAATCCCAAGACAAACATTCGCCCGGCTTCAGCCCAAGCGATACAGACATATCCGTTATCTCCCACCGAAATAATTCCCGGTTGACCATGAATCAAAATCGTACTGACGTCTGCCTTTTCCGTATTGATATTGACGCTTGTGTTTTCCTTGCCTTCAAGAAAGTAAACTTTATTGCCTTCGTCATTCCGATAGACGACTATGTTGCTTCCGGTCATATCTTGGTCAATCAGTTCAAAAAACCTATATTCATCTGGAATCCGAGAAGGGAAATAACTCCCTTTCCATCCAGCGGGGATCTCAAATGAGTAACTCTCCTTCTCGCGTAAATTTAATTCCGTATACTCACGCTCAATATTGACAAGAAGCTCCATGACCTTTACGCGGACGCTGGGAACCAACGCGGTCGCGGTGGTCAAGCCCAAATTCATAAAAAGTAATACTGCGGCTACAATGCGAATAATCCGCGGAGTCTTTTTCGCTGCGCTTTGAAAATGCTTCTTGCGGACTTCCCGGTCAATCAAAGCCATTACGGTCTGACGGCGCTTTTGTACATGGTGTTCCAGTTCTTCATCCTTTTCAATTTGTTTTTCCAGCTCCGCAATTTCACGCTCTTGGCGCTCCCACAGCGCTCTTGCAAGAAGGGCATCCCGTAGTCTCTCATCAAGTTCTTCCTTTGATCTGCCTTTTATATCAGTGCTTGTCATCCTCATTCACCTCGCTTAAAAGGGCCGCTAAACGCTTGCGCGCCCTGCTTAGGGCCATCCTGATGCCAACCTCCGAAATACCCAGCATATGGGCTATTTCTCGATCTGAAAGCTCCTCAAGATACTTCCATCTCAGGATGTTGGCATCTTTGGGAGTCAGCTTATCTATAGCTGCATACAGTTCTTCCAAATCCAGCATAAGAAGAATTTCATCTTCTACTTTTATCTCATCATCGCTAAACTCAGAGATAAAGTCAGCTGTAGAATCGGTATAAAACAACTTATTACCTACACGCCGCCGTTCTCGATAGATGTCTATTGCTGCATGGTTAATAGTAGAGACGATGTAAGTGCGCAATGCGTAACGGTTAAGAGAGCGCAATTTTTCAATATTACGAATAAGCTTGATACAGGTATCGTTTACCGCGTCATCCGCATCGTGTACATCGTGCAATACCGATATCGCACACTTGTGCATGAGCTTTTCATATTTTAGGTAAAGCTGTTCCATGAAGGCACGATCGCTATCGTTGGCTATTGTTAGTATCGCTACCGGGATCATCATATCACTACCTTCGCTAATATGCATAGGCAACGTAACGGGATGGCGTTTGATATTGGAGCACTTGTATAAATTATGTTTTAAGTATACAGGTCCATCAATACATTTTCAAGTAATAATATGTATTTTGGATGAAACTTCGTAAAATAGGCACAAAGATTGTTACAATCACTATTCGAGGTGCGTTTCATTTAATAGTAGACGCGAGACTGAGATAATCGATCAACTGTATGGCGGAGTGGAGGCGCTGTGGCTAGCGTGCCAGGCACGATATTCATGTATCTTTCGCTCTTTGACGCTCTAAAAGCTGCGCTGATAAAAACTGGACGGTGTTCAGCACAAATTGTCTGTCTTGCTCATTTAGTGATTTGTAATACCCCATAAGTTCTTTTTCCCTGTTATCTTCTTCTGAACGCTGAAAAAATAGCGTGTCAGCGGATATACCTAAATTATTAACCAAGGCATATAGGACTTCAAATGAAGGATTCATTTGTCCCTTCTCTATTTTTGCTATATGACGAATAGATATAGATGATCTATCTGATAATTGCTGTTGCGTCAAATTGCGGCCTTTTCTAGCCGCACGCAAACTGGCTCCCAATATCTCGAGCGACGGATAATTCGGCACGATCAATCACCTCAATATCATTTTATCGTTCTGGTCTCGCATTTGAATGCCCTTATTATTCCGGCAATTACGTCGGATAATACCGATATTGTGTGATGACCAATGACAAGACGTGTTTTAGGCAATAACGACCCAAAAAAATTCTCACGAATATCGTAGGTAGCCGCAAATCTCAATACGAACAATCATTCTTCATAAATAACCATAGTCGTTCTTATAGCATTGATGCCGCCACGTATTGGTTCATCAATGCTATTTACTTTTCTTTGTTTGCAGTACCCAGCTGCAGAGGTCCGCCTGCCTCTCTTTCCCTTCAACATTTTTTTGCTAGGAAAGAGAGGTATTTATATGTCAAAGATTAACCTTCGTGACTACTACTATTTTTATAAAAATGATTACTATATTGATCTGCCCGATGACATTATTGCCCTACTGCACAGTATGAAGAAAGAAGATGCCGCCTATCAGCGGCGTGTTTATCGCAATAAGGCGTATTTTTCGATGGACTGTCATGACGGTATTGAAGGCAATATGATATTTGTATCCTTATCCGCAGAAGAGATCTACGAACGCGAAATAACAAGGATGCAACTTCATGCCGCTATTGCCGCCTTACCCGATAAGCAAGCCAAACGACTGTATGCACATTACTTTTTGGGCATGACTTTGACTGAAATCGCAAGGACAGAAAACATAGCATTAAACACGGCGAAAGAAAGCATCGAAAGGGGGCTGCGTAACCTCGAAAAATATTTTAAGAAAAATTTATAAAAGCCCCTCATTTCAGGCCCAAAAATGTCATGGTTATTGAGAGGGCCTTTCTTGGCGCCTGATCAGCGCACCTTGAAAACTAAATATACGGTGTTATAGGTACAGACCCCGTGCGGCGGAGCGACGAATGGAGCGGCGCGATGACGGCTTACGAGCGATCCACGCAATCTATTGTCTCTGCCGTGGCTGGCAGGGCGCGACGATGCCGCACGGACATAATGAGACTTCCACACGGCCTCCTATAGATTGAGGGGGAGTTCCTGCGATGCGCGCTAGTCCGGGGGACGGCGGCGTTGGCAGGGCTATGATGCGTTTAAGCCCACGCAGCCTATAACATCCCCGGCCCTGTAAGGAGCCTGCCGGGGGGCATGGCAAATACGGCAATTTCTTACGGGAGAGTAGACTGGCCGTTCGTAAGGCGAGCTTAGCTCGTCCGCTCTCCCGTATCCTTGCATCTACTCGCGTGCCGGTCTTACAATATATACGCAAGACACACGGTACGCGGCGACCGTCACCGTGAGAAAGGAGGCTCACATGCAAACTAATAGAAACCCCAACGACCTCTCCACGTCAAAGACCTATCGCGTTGAGGACATAGCGCGGCTTCTGGATATTGGCAGATCATCTGCCTATAATCTAGTGCGTGAGGGGCATTTCAAGACGGTACGGATTGGAACGGCGATACGAATTTCGCGGAAGTCTTTCGATGAGTGGTTAGAACAACAGAATATTTGACCACACGGGAGGGAGATTTATGGCATCCGTCATTAAGCGAAAAAAGTCTTTTGCCGTTGTCTATAACTACACGAACGAACAGGGAGAGAACAAACAAAAATGGGAATCTTTCAAGACTAATAAGGAGGCGCAAGCCCGCAAAATAGAAATTGAAAGCGAGATGCTTAAAGGAACCTTCATCGCCCCGACGCATCAATCACTTAAAGAGTTCCTTCAGGATTTTGTCAGTCTCTACGGGGAAAAGAAATGGGGAGTGTCCATGTATGATGCCAGCTGCGCACTCATAGCAAACTATGTCAACCCTATTATTGGTCAGGTAGAGATACAGGCGATCAATACCCGAGTTGTCGATAAGTATATTCAAACGCTTCAGAAGACGCCTGCGGTTAACACGAAAACGCGTAAAGCAACGACCAGATATTTGACGAGTTCAAACATCGAAAAGATCATAAAACTCCTGCGTTGTGCATTCGGGCAGGCGGTGCGTTGGGAACTCGTAAGTAAAAATCCTTTTGACCATGCCATTACACCCCGCACGCGTAATAGGAGGCGCGAAATATGGAATGCGGATACCATCCGCCTGGCATTGGATGCCTGTGAGGACAGCAAGCTCTACATCGCAATGAACCTGGCATTTGCTTGCTCCCTGCGCTTGGGCGAGATTTTGGGGCTGACGTGGGAGAACGTTCACATATCTGATGCGGATATCGCCGCTAATGATGCGTGGATTTACATCGACAAGGAATTGGCCCGAGCATCAAAACGGGCAATCGACATGCTTGGAGAAAAGGATATCTACTATATCTTTGCACCCATCATGGAAAACACGAGCACGCGATTGGTGCTGAAGCGGCCTAAAACAGAAAGCAGCGTTCGAAAGATCTGGCTACCCAAGACCGTCGCCTATATCCTTCGGGAATGGTATAAGTCGCAGTTAGAGATGAAAAATTTCCTGGGCGACGAGTATCAGGACTTCAATCTAGTGATCTCACAGATCAATGGCCGTCCATGCGATGCCCGCGTTATCGAGAAGGAATTCAGCCGCTTAAAAGTAAAAGCCGGCTTGCCCAACGTAGTTTTCCACTCATTGCGGCATTCCAGCACGACTTATAAGCTCAAGCTAAATCATGGCGATCTAAAGGCAACGCAGGGCGATACCGGTCACGCGGAAATCGCAATGATTACCGATGTCTACGCACACATTCTCGATGAAGACCGCAAGATCAACGCGCAGAAATTTGAATCATTGTTCTACGCCAATCCTGATTTACGCACGGTAAGGCCGCCGCAAGAGGAAAGACAGCCGATTGATTTGGAGGCGCTCGTGAATCAACTTCGTGGTTCCCCGGAATTAGCACGTACCCTTGCTACGCTCATACACGGATAACGTGCTAACGGCCTCTTAGCAGACAATTAGCAGGCGTCATAATGGTCTGGAAACCGTTCGTAGCCGATTAGCAATAAGTCACCGCTGCGAAACGGGCAAGTAGGCGGCCAATGATGATATGATCAGAAACAAAAAATGCCGTAAACCCCTACGTTTACGACATTTTGGCGCACCCGGCGCGATTCGAACGCGCGGCCCCACACTTAGGAGGCGTGTGCTCTATCCTGCTGAGCTACGGGTGCATGGTACGTTTTAACCCTCGTCAGGGATTCGAACACCTTCCGCTTAGGAGGCGGACGCTCTATCCTACTGAGCTACGGGTGCAAGCGAGTTGTCTATAACAGAAAATATTATACGGCATCGCCGCTCCGTTGTCAAATGAAACCGAAGGACAGGCCGAGGCCTGTCCTTCGGACATTTTATTCGCCAAAGCTGATGCCCATGTTCTTGGCGATGCGCACCATCTCGTGGTCGCGCGGCACGAACTTCGTCTTGCCCGCCACCTCTGAAAGGGGGTTGTGGCCGACCTCCGCCCCCTGCATGCCGACGGCCTGTCCATAGTTCTCCTCGCGAATGAGTTCCGCGGCATGCACGCCAAAGCGAGTGGCCAGCACGCGGTCATACGCGCTGGGCGAGCCGCCGCGCTGAATGTGCCCGGGCACCACCGCGCGCGCCTCGACGCCGACCATCGCCTCCAGCTCCTTGGCGATACGCGAAGCGACGCCGTTGAAGTTCTGATCCGCGCGCGCCTGCAGGCGATCCTTCTTCTTCATTTCGGCTTCCTTCTGCGTCATCGCGCCCTCCGCGACCGCGATGATGGAAAAGTCCTTGCCGTTTTTCGCGCGTGCCTCGACCGCCCCGGCGACCTTGTCGATGTCGTAGGGAATCTCCGGCAGCAGCAGGATGTCCGCTCCGCCCGCCAGGCCCGCGTACAGCGTAAGCCAGCCCGCCTTGTTGCCCATGATCTCGATGACCATGCAGCGCCCGTGGCTGGCGGCCGTCGTATGGATGCGGTCGATCACGTCCGTCGCGATGTCCACCGCGGTGTGGAATCCGAACGTCACATCCGTCATCCAGATGTCGTTGTCGATCGTCTTGGGCAGGCCGATGACGTTCAGCCCCTCTTCCGCGAGCAGGTTGGCCGTCTTGTGCGTGCCGTTCCCGCCCAGGCAAACCAGACAATCGAGCTTCATCTTCCTGTAGTTTTCCTTCATGGCCTTGACCTTGTCCACGTTGTCGTCGCCGATCACCCGCATGTTGCGGTACGGCGTGCGCTTCGTGCCCAGGATCGTTCCGCCCAGCGTCAGGATGCCGGAAAATTCCTCCCGGCGCATCGGCCTGTAATCCCCCTCGATCAGGCCGCTGTAACCGTCCTGTATGCCGATGATCTCGGTGTCGAACATCGAATAGGATGCGCGTGCGACGCCCCGAATGGCCGCGTTCAGGCCCGGGCAGTCGCCGCCGCTGGTCAGGATGCCGATTCTTCTTTTCATCGTGTTCATCTCCTGCCGTTTATTCGCTTTTCCTCATTTTAACACGTTTGGAAGCCCTGCACAAGCCGCTTGCAAAAATCTGCCTTTGCTTGCCAAAACATGACTTTGCGTGTATAATAAACGATTGACCGTATGCCATTCGCGCGGCGAAACGCAGCCGCGCAAAAAGATCGAGAAAGAAGGGCTTTCGTGACGGATCGGGAGCAGAAAGTATACGATGCGCTGCACGCCCTGGACATTCCCTTTACCGTAATGCAGCACGAGGCCGTCCACACCATGGACGACTGCACGGCGCTCGTCGCGGAGCCGGACGTCGTCTACTGCAAGAACCTGTTCCTATGCAACCGGCAAAAGACGCGGTTTTACCTGCTGCTGGTGCTTCCAGACAAGGTCTTTCACACCGCCTCCGTCTCCGGCCAGCTCGGCGTCTCCCGCCTGAGCTTCGCCCCGGAGGAGCTGCTCCCCGATTACCTCGGCCTCTGCGCGGGGGCGGTCAGTCCGATGGGCCTCTTAAACGATCCGCAGGGGCGGGTGCGGCTGCTCGTCGACAGCGACCTGCCGCGCAGCAAGCGCGTCGCGTTCCACCCGTGCGTCAACACGGCGACCCTTATCCTTTCCACACAGGACTTTTTGAACGTCTACCTCCCGCACACGGATCATATTCCGACGATGGTATCCCTGCCCGCGGAGGAATCTTTCTCCAATGAGGTGTCATGAAGATGAAGCGTTACCGGCCGAATTACCTGCTCATGGTGCTTGACGCGTGCCTCGTCACCCTGAGCTTCTATTTTGCCTATTGGATGCGTTTTGAGGGCAACATTCCCGCGCGCTACATGTCGGAATTTAAGCAGCTATTGCCGCTGCAGGTCGTCTGTACGCTGGTCTCCTGCTTTTTCATGCGCTCCTACAACAAGCTCTGGCTCTACGCCGACCCGACCGACCGCATCGCCCACATTCTGGGCTGCTTCATCGGGTTTGGGCTGGTCATGCTGACCGTCTACCTGTTCCAGCTTCCCGTTCGCTCCGCGAAGATCTTCCTGCTCGCGTTCCTGTGCATCGCGGGCACCACCTCCATGGCCCGCTTCATGTACCGCTACATGCTGCTGGCCCGCAAGAAGAAAAAGCATCGCGAGGAACGCATGAGCGGGCGCAGGGACGGCAAGGAATCGCGCAGGCTGCTGATCTACGGCGCGGGCATCGCCGGCGCGGCGCTGATCGACTCCATCCGCCTTGCGCCGGACAACGCGGACCGCATCGTCTGTCTCATCGACGACGACCCCGCCAAGGTCGGGCGCAGCGTGCGCGGCGTGCCCGTGCTGGGAACCGGAAGTCAGCTGCTCGACATCGTCTCGCGCAAGTCCATCGACACGATCATCATCGCCATCCCCACCGCGACGGGCGAACAGATGCGAAACATCCTCACCCTGTGCAAGTCCACCGGCTGCGAGATGCGCAGGCTGCTCAGCGTTGAGGAAACCGTGGATTGCCGCGTGGAGAACGTCCGGCCGGTCGACGTCGCGGACCTGCTGGGCCGGGAGCCCGTGCGCCTGGACAACAGCGAGGTGTCCTCCATCCTCAAGGGCGAGGTCGTCCTCGTGACCGGCGGCGGCGGCTCCATCGGCTCGGAGCTTTGCAGGCAGATCATGCATTACGGCCCCAAGCGGCTCGTCGTATTCGACTTCTACGAGAACAACGCCTACGCCATCGAACAGGAGCTGCTCGAGACCCCGGAAAATGCCGAACGCCTGCGGGTGCACATCGGCTCGGTGCAGGACGTGGAGCGCCTGCGCGAGGTCTTTGCGCTGGAGCGCCCGGCCGTCGTCTTCCACGCGGCGGCGCACAAGCACGTGCCGCTCATGGAGCACAGCCCCTGCGAGGCCGTCAAGAACAACATCTTCGGCACGAACAACGTGGCGCGCGTCTCCAACGAGTTTCACGCCAAGCGCTTCGTGATGATCTCCACCGACAAGGCCGTCAACCCCACCAGCGTGATGGGCGCGACCAAGCGCATGGCGGAGATGATCGTGCAAAGCTACGAGCACGAGAGCGAGACGCACTTTTCCGCGGTGCGCTTTGGCAACGTGCTGGGCACGAACGGCAGCGTGGTGCCCAAGTTCCAGCGGCAGATCGCGCAGGGCGGACCCGTCACCGTCACGCACCGGGACATTACGCGCTTCTTCATGACGATTCCCGAGGCGGTTTCGCTGGTGCTGCAATCGGCCTCGCTTTCCGAGGGCGGCGAAATCTTCATTCTGGACATGGGCCAGCCCGTGCGCATCGACGACCTCGCGCGTGACATGATCCGCCTCTCGGGCTACGAGCCGGACGTGGACATCCCCATCGTCTACACGGGCCTTCGCCCCGGCGAAAAGCTCTACGAGGAAGTGCTCATGGACGAAGAGGGCCTGCGCGATTCGGGCCGCAAGGGGATCAAGATCGGCCGTCCGCTCGATCTGTCCTACGCCGACGTGTGCGAGCGCATGGACATCCTGCGGGACGCCATCACCGACGACCCCCACCACGTGCGCAACTGCCTGCAACGCGTGATCCCCACCTACCGTCCGCAAAACCTGCCGGAGGAGTACCTGGATACCCTGCCGGAGCTGGAGAGCGAAGCGGAGGAAATGGAACGAAAGCGTGCATAAGGCGCAAAAGGGCCGCTCCTGCGAATCATGCGATTTGCAGGGGCGGCCTTCTGTG